>NZ_JAKFFD010000170.1:0-11711 GCF_036675385.1 Pseudarthrobacter sp.
GAAGAGCCGGTTGGTCCAGTAGTAGGGGGTGAAGTCCGTGGGCCGGGCCTTGCGCATGGCGGCGAGGCTGTTGCGGAAGTCCACGTGGGTCCAGTCGTCCGCCGGGCGTTCAAGCCCTGCCTGCGCGAAGGCGGTGGTGTTGTAGTACATGTTGGCGGCGTTCCAGTCCATGGGGAGTTGGAACAGGCTGCCCTTGTACATAAAGGCCTCCACCAGGCTGGGGTGGACGTCGGCGAAGAACTCGGCCATGTCCGCGGCGTCGCGGCGCAGGTATTCGTCCAGCGGGTGGGCCAGTTTGTCCGCGAAGAGCTGCGCGCCTTCGGTGGCAACGTAGACGACGTCGGGCGGTGTGCCGGCGGCCACCATGGTGAGGATCTTAGTGAAGAAGTCTTTCCAGTCCACGGCCTGGATGGCCTGGACCTTGACCCGGATGTCCGGGTGGAGGCGGGTGAACGCGTCGATGGCGCGCTGGCGCGCGGCGGCATCGGCGGCGGTTCCCATGATGGCAATGCTGAGGCTGTTGTCGCCGCGCCCGGGAATGTCGGATCCGGAGAGCCGGGGCCACGATGCCACCGTCGCTCCCACAATTCCTGCTCCCAGGGCACCCAGGGCGGTCCGGCGCGAGAATTCACGCAGGCGGCCAGTCGTGGCACCGGTCATATCAATTTCCTTCCTAACACGCGTGAGGTAGCTTAGGGCGCCGACCTAACACGTGTCAAGTGCCACATTCTGGCGGTTGGCGCGGTCGCGGTCCGGCCCTCGGCGCACGTCCAAAACTTACGCAATCCGGTCAGCCATGGCCCCGAAACAACCGGGCGCGTGCTCCCAGTTTTCTGTGACACCCTTAACTGATGACCATTCCACGCCAGGCTCCACCGCGGACCCCGGCACGCCCCTCCCCGGGCTCCGGCTTTATGTTCGCGTTCGCCTGGCTCGCCTGCGTTGTCGGCCTGATCGCCACGTACTACTACTTCGTCCAGACCACAACGGGCCAGTTCATCGATGAATCCGCGCTGGTTGAAGCCATGGACATCCACGGGCCGGCGGGCAAGGCAGCCACCGAATTCCTGGACTGGCTGCCCACCATCTCGCTGGTGGTGGCCGCCGTCGTGGTTCTGTTTGTCACGGTGATCCGACGGCGGTGGTCGGCTGCCGGGATCGCAGTCACCGCGTGCATCGGCGCGAATATCGCCACGCAGGTCCTGAAGGAAGTGCTGCCCGCCCGCCCGGACAAGGGTGTGGTGACGCTGGAGCTGAACTCGCTGCCGTCCGGTCACACCACTCTGGCCGCGTCGGCTGCGGCGGCGGTGTTCCTGATGGCCTCGCCGCGGTGGCGTCCGCTGGCCGGTTTTGTGGGCGGCACTTTCGCCATCGCATCCGGGGTTTCCACCCTGATCAACCAGTGGCACCGCCCGGCCGACGTCGTCGCAGCTTTCCTCCTGGTGGGCGCGTTTATGATCCCCGCCGGCTGGCTGATCGTCCGGAACGGCGCGGCGTGGAACGTGTGGGACGGCTTCGACAAGCACGTGGGCTCGGCAAAGATCTGGCTCACGCTGCCGGTGGTGATCGGGCTGGCTTCCGCGGGGGTGGCCGTGTATTCGCTGGCCAAGATCGCCGCGGGGCCGCTCCAGGATGACAGCACCACCAACTACTTCTGGGCCGGGATCTCGCTCATCGTGATCGCCGGGTACCTGGCCACCGTGGCCACCACGTCACTGTTCGCATATGCCGCACGACGGCGGGACGCACCAACCCGCTGAGCCAACCGCCGCCGTCGGATGCCGGCGCCGCGGTCGCCTTAGGTGATCTTGCGCCGGTAGGCGGCCATGGCGAACACGTAGGCGAGGACGAGGATGCCGACGCACCAGGCCAGTGCGATCCAGATGTCGTTCCCAACCGGCTGCTGCGCGAACAGCGCGCGGATAGAGTTCACGATCGAGGTCACCGGCTGGTTCTCGGCGAACCAGGCCACCGGGCCCGGCATTGTCGCCGTCGGAACGAACGCCGAACTGATGAACGGCAGGAAGATCAGCGGGTAGCTGAACGCGCTGGCGCCGTCGACGGTCTTCGCGGAGAGCCCCGCGATCACGGCCAGCCAGGTCAGGGCGAGCGTGAACAGGACCAGGATGCCGGCGACTGCAAGCCAGGCGCCCACGGATGCGCCGGTGCGGAACCCCATGAGGAGGGCCACGCCGACGACCACCGCGACCGAGACGAGGTTGGCCACCAGCGAGGTGAGCACGTGCGCCCAGAGCACGCTCGACCGCGCGATCGGCATGGACTGGAAGCGCTCGAAGATGCCGCCCTGCATGTCGAGGAACAGGCGGTAGGCGGTGTAGGCGATGCCGGAGGCAATCGTGATCAGCAGGATGCCGGGGAGCATGTAGTTGACGTACGACTCGTCGGATCCGGTATTGATCGCGCCGCCAAGCACATACACGAACAGCAGCATCAGCGCGATCGGCGTGACCGCGGTGGTGATGATCGTGTCCGGGCTGCGCAGGATGTGGCGCAGCGAGCGGCCGGTGAGGACGCCGGTATCGCTGAGGACGTGGGTGCTCATCGGGATGCCTCCTTCTCTTCCTGCTCTTCAGCCGTTTCACCGACGAGCGCCAGGAAGACGTCTTCGAGTGAGGGCTGCTTCTCGACGTACTCGATCTCGGCCGGCGGCAACAGCCGCTTGAGCTCGTCGAGCGTGCCGTTCTGGATGATCGTGCCCTTGTGCAGGATCGCGATGCGGTCGGCGAGGTGCTCGGCCTCGTCGAGGTATTGGGTGGTGAGCAGCACTGTCGTGCCGTTCTGGGCGAGATTCTTCACGGTCTGCCACACGTCGATGCGCGCCTGCGGGTCGAGCCCGGTAGTCGGCTCGTCGAGGAAGATCACCTTCGGCTCGCCGATCAGGCTCATCGCGATGTCGAGCCGGCGGCGCATGCCGCCCGAGTATTCGGCTGCCTTGCGGCCGCCGGCCTCGGTGAGCGAGAAGCGCCCGAGCAACTCGTCCGCGATCGCCCCCGGGTTCTTCAGGTGCCGGAGCTTCGCGACCAGCACGAGGTTCTCCCGGCCCGTGAGCACTTCGTCAACGGCGGCGAACTGCCCGGTCAGGCTGATCGCCTCGCGCACATCGCCGGGGTTGGCGGCGACGTCGAAGCCGTGCACCGTCGCGGTTCCGGCGTCGGCCTTCAGCAGCGTCGAGAGGATGCGCACGAGCGTGGTCTTCCCGGCCCCGTTGGAGCCGAGGAGGGCGAAGATGCTGCCCGCCGCCACCTCGAAGTCCACGCCGCGCAGCACGTGCAGGTCCTTGAACGACTTCTCCATGCCCTGCACCCGGATTGCTGCCGCGGTCATGATTCCGCCTCCTTCGCCTTGTCGACCGCCTCGTTGAGGCGGGCCCGCTCCTTGTCGATCCACCGCTTTCCGCCGTATGCCTGGGCGAAGCTCTCGGCGAATTCGATGGGATCTTCGCCCACAATCTCGCCCACGGGCGTGCCATCGATGGCGGCGCGTTCCCACAGGTCCGCGAGGTCCGAGAGCATCTGCACCATCGTGTCCCCCTCGGTGACCCCGCCGTAGTACATGAAGTACCGGTTGAAGGCCTTCGCCACGGTGAGGTAGGGCTCAGGCAGGGCATCCAGCCGCGCCTTGGCCTGCTTGTACTGCTTCTTCTGCTCGAGCGAGCCGGTCACCAGCTCGATCCATTTCGCTGCCATATCACTTTCCTCCCTTGCGGAGCTCTTCAAGCCGTTCGGACAGGAAGCTCCATGTGTTCCAGAATTCGTCCAGTTCCTTCGTGCCCTGGGCGTTGAGCGTGTACACCTTGCGGGGCGGGCCCTTCTCGGACGGCCGCTTCTCGACGTCCACCAGGCCCTTCTGCTCGATCCTGACGAGCAGCGCGTACACGGTGCCCTCAGCGATGTCGGGGAACCCCTGCGCCCGGAGCAGCGTGGTGATTTCGTACCCGTACGCCGGGTTCCCGGTCAGGAGGGCAAGAACGATGCCCTCCAGTGTGCCTTTGAGCATCTCCGTCATCTGCTTGCCCATCGGACACCTCCTCCACTACTCAGTATTACTAGCTACTAGTACATAGTAGCGCTAAGTAGTGGAAGCGCAAGCCCCCAAAAAACCAGCGCAGGCAGGCGTTAAGGATGCGTTAAGATCCCGGGTTTTCCCGCAAAGGGCCCTTGGCCCGGTGCTACGCTCCGTTGGTTATTCACCCCAATCCCGCCTGCGCGGGGTACAGAAGGTAACCCGTTGACTGCACCCACCCGCTTCTCCATTCCCGCCAGCGTTCCCAACCCGGAACGCGACGGGGGACCCGGAAACCGGCTCACCCGGTGGCTGCTCGAACACACCGTCCACCAGCCGGTGGGCCCGGAAACTGCTGAGGACCACGCCCCCACGCAGAGCTGGTGGAAGGTCATGTGCCTCACCGGGGTGGACTACTTTTCCACCCTCTCCTACCTGCCCGGCATCGCCGCCCTTGCCGCCGGGGCGCTCTCCCCGCTGGCCACCCTGCTGATCGTCGGCCTGACCCTGCTGGGCATGCTGCCGATGTACCGACGGGTGGCGCAGGAAAGCCCGCACGGACAGGGATCGGTGGCCATGCTGGAAAAGCTCCTGCCGTTCTGGCGCGGCAAGATCTTTGTGCTGATCCTGCTCGGCTTCGTCGCCACGTCCTGGATCATCACCATCACCCTCTCCGCCGCCGACGCCACCGTCCACATGCTCGAAAACCCCTACCTGCCGCACTTCCTCGAAGGCCAGGCGGTTGTCATCACCGTGGTGCTCCTGCTCATTCTGGGAGGGGTGTTCCTGCTCGGCTTCTCCGAAGCGGTGGCCGTCGCCATTCCCCTCGTCGCCATCTTCCTTGTGCTGAACGCCGTCATCATCGGGGTGGGACTGTACGACGCCGTCACCCAGCCGGGTGCCATGGCTGACTGGACCGCGGCGCTCACCTCCTCCGGGACCGGCTTCGGCGATATCGCCGGACCCGCCCTGCTTGCCTTCCCGCTGCTGGTCCTGGGCCTGTCCGGTTTCGAGACCGGCGTCAGCATGATGCCACTGGTAGCGGCCGACGGCGCCACCGCCGAGGAACGCCTGGCCGCCCGCGTCCGCAACACCCGAAAACTCCTCACCACCGCCGCCCTGATCATGAGCGTGTACCTCCTGGGCAGCAGTTTCGTGACGACGGTGCTGATCCCCGCCGAGGCCTTCCAGGCAGGCGGCGAGGCCAACGGCCGCGCCCTGGCGTACCTGGCCCACGAGCTGCTCGGCAACGGCTTCGGCTCCGTCTACGATGTCAGCAGCATCCTGATCCTGTGGTTCGCCGGCGCCTCCGCCATGGCAGGGCTGATCAACATCGTTCCCCGCTACCTGCCGTCCTACGGCATGGCCCCGGACTGGTCCCGGGCCGTGCGCCCGGTGGTGCTGGTGTACACCGCCATCAGCATCCTGATCACCATCGGCTTCAACGCCGACGTCAACGCCCAGGCCGGCGCATACGCCACCGGCATCCTGGCCATGATGGTCTCCGGCGCCGTTGCGGTCAGCATCTCCGCCGCCCGCAACAAGAGGCGGCGCGCCGCCGTCGGCTTCACCATCCTGACCCTGATCCTGCTCTATGCGCTGGGGGCCAACGTCATCGCCAAGCCGGACGGCATTGCAATATCCGGCTTCTTCATCCTGGGCATCATTGTGGTCTCACTCGTCTCCCGGGTCAGCCGCACCACCGAACTCCGGGTCCACAACATCGAATTCGACGACGAAGCCCGCCGCTTCATCACCGACACACTCGACTTTGACGGGCGGATAAACCTCATCGCGAACCGCCCGCAGGACCGCGACGCCGCAGAATACCGTGCGAAGGAAGCCGAGCAGCGGGAGAACAACCCCGTGCCTGGCACCGCCGATGTGATCTTCCTTGAAATCGAGGTCACTGACCCCTCGGGATTCAGCGACGTTCTTGAGGTACACGGAATCGAAGTGGACGGACACCGCGTGCTCCGCGCCGAAAGCCCGGCCGCACCCAACGCCATCGCCGCCATCCTGCTGGCCCTCCGCGACGCCACCGGCGTCCGGCCCCACGCCTACTTTGAATGGGCAGAAGGCAATCCCCTGGCGCACCTCATGCGTTACCTGTTGCTGGGACGCGGAGACACCGCCCCCGTGGTCCGCGAGATCATCAGGGAAAACGAGCCCGATCCCGCCCGCCGCCCCGGCATCCACGTAGGCTGACGGGCAGTCCGATGACGGCACGGGGCGACACCGCCGGTGTGAAGGGTACGGGCCCGGCACGGTGGACGGGCAAAGCAGGCAAGGCCGCGAAAACGGCCAGGGCCCGCAAGGAGAACGCCATCCGGCGGGCGCTCTCGCACCCCGTCCGGTCGGTGCCCCTGGCATTCCTGGCCGTCATCATCCTGGGAGCGGTCCTGCTGATGCTGCCGGTTGCCCGGACCGGCAGCGACCCCGGAGCCGACCCCCTGATGGCCGCCCTGTTCACGTCCGTGTCGGCTGTCTGCGTTACCGGGCTGATCACCGTGGACACGGCCACGTACTGGACCCCTTTCGGGCAGACCGTGATTCTGGGACTGATCCAGGTGGGCGGCTTCGGCATCATGACGCTGGCGACGCTCCTGGCCCTGCTGGTCCGCAAAAGCATCGGCCTCCGCGGCCAGCTCGTGGCGCAGTCCGAAACGCACACGCTCAACCTGGGCGACGTCAGCGCCGTGCTGCTCCGCGTGGCCCGGCTCATGGTGGGCATCGAAGCAGCCACCGCGGCGGTGCTGACCGGACGCTTCTGGCTGGCCTACGACCAGAACCCCGGCACGGCGCTGTGGCACGGTGTGTTCCACGCCGTCTCGTCGTTCAACAACGCCGGGTTCGCGCTCTACAGCGACAACCTCATCGGCTTCGCGGAGGATCCTTGGATCATCGTCCCCATCTGCCTGGCGATCATCGCGGGCGGCCTCGGATTCCCGGTGATCATCCAACTGCTCCGGGGAAACGTCAAGGCCCGGAACTGGAGCGTCCACCTCCGACTGACCATCTACGGCACGCTGCTGCTCCTGGTGCTTGGCGTCACGCTTTTCGCCGCGTTCGAATGGAACAGGGACGAAACACTCGGCGGCCTGTCCCTGACCGGGAAGCTGCTGGGTTCCCTGGCCGGCGGCGTCTTCCCCCGCACTGCCGGCTTCAACAGCATCGACTACGGCGCGGCATCACCGGAGGCCCTCATGGTCACCAACATCCTGATGTTCATTGGCGGCGGCAGCGCCGGCACCGCAGGCGGCATCAAGATCACGACGTTCCTGGTCCTCGGCTTCTCCATCTGGAACGAAGTCCGCGGCCGGGACGAGGTGACCATTGCCCACCGTTCCATCAGCGCCTCGTCCCAGCGCCAGGCCCTGTCCGTCGCGCTGCTCGGGGTGGCAGCGGTGGTGGCCGGCACGCTGGCGCTGCTGATGGTCACCGACTACAGCCTGGAAAAGGTGCTGTTCGAATCCATCTCCGCGTTCGCCACGGTGGGGATGAGCACCGGCATCACCTACAACCTCCCGCCGGCGGCGGAATGGGTGCTCATGGCCCTCATGTTCCTCGGCAGAATCGGCACAGTGACGGTCGCGTCCGCTCTCGCCTTGTCCTCCCGGCCCCGCCTTTACAGCCTGCCTGAGGAACGCCCCATCATCGGCTAGGCGCCTACGCGTCATCCTTGCCGATGTTCTGGGTCCCTACCGGCTCGCCTTCACTCGTGTTGGTCCGCCTGTTGATCAGCCAGGTGATAAACCAGAGCACCACCCCGATCACCATCAGACCGCCGGCGATCTGGTACTGGATGACGTTGCGGCCCACCCACGGCCCGGCGAGGAAGGCACACAGCAGGGCGGCGAGGAGCGGCAGCTGCCCGGGCGAGGTGAAGAACACCTTGCGGTTGAGGTCGCGCTTGCGGCGAAGCACCAGGCAGGCCACGTTCACCACGGTGAAGACGCACAGCAGCAGGAACGCCGTGGTGCCGGAGAGGTTGGCCACGATGTTGCTCTTGGGGTCGCTGGTGACGTACCAGATCAGTCCCAGCGCGAGGACGGTGGAGAACAGGATGCCGGCCCACGGGGTGCGGCGGCCCGGCAGGACCTTCCCCAGGGCAGGCGGCAGGACGTTCTGGCGTGCCATGCCGTAGATCAGCCGGCTCGCCATCAGCATGTTGATCAGCGCGGTGTTGGCAACGGCGAACACGGCGAGGAACGGGAAGACCCTGTCGATCGGGAAGTCCGGCGAGCCCTTGTGCACTACCTCCAGCAGCGCGGCGCCTTCAGCCTCGCGGATGTTCTCCAGCTCGGTGGGCGACAGCACGCTGACCACGGAGACGGCCACCAGCATGTAGAGGAGCACGGCGATGCCGAGGCCCGTCAGCATGGTCCGCGGGAAAATCTTCTCGGGGTGCTGGGTCTCCTCCACCATGTTCACCGAGTCCTCAAAGCCCACCATGGCAAAGAAGGCGATGGAGGTTGCCGCCGTGACGGCCAGGAACAGGCCCTTGTCCTGGTAATCGTTGAAGACGAAGATTTCGCCGACGTTCCCGGTGCCCTGCGCCATGACGTAGAAGCCGACGCCGATCACGATGGACAGTGCAATTACTTCCACCAGCGTGAGGACCACGTTGAACTTCACGCTCTCCCCCACACCGCGCAGGTTGATCGCGGCCAGCAAGACCATGAAGCCCATGGCCACGGCGGTGATCACGCCCTGGCCGGGCATCTCCATCCAGCCGTTGATCCTCAGGCCGCCGAAGAAGTTCTGGGCGAGGACGTTCGCGGACGTGGAGGCGCTGGTGATGCCGGAGCAGACCACGGCGAATGCCACGAGGAAGGTGACGAAGTGGATGCCGAACGCCTTATGGGTATAGAGCGCCGCCCCTGCCGCCTGCGGGTACTGCGTGACGAGCTCAAGGTAGGAAAACGCGGTCAGCGTCGCGACGACGAACGCGAGCAGGAAGGGCAGCCAGACGATGCCGCCCACCGTCCCGGCCATGGTTCCAGTGACTGCGTACACGCCGGCGCCGAGGATGTCGCCAACGATGAACAGCAGGAGGAGCTTGGGGCCAAGGACCCGCTTGAGCTCATGTGGCTCTGCTTCGGGTTTTGCCGGAAACAGGTCATCTGAAGTGGTGCTCATCGCCCTGACCTCCACACTCATCCATCAACGTGGCCTACTTTAGGGTGATCCTTTCGCGCCACTTTGGCAACAGGTCAGGCTGGGCGCTCGGCTGGCCGGATTTTCCCCCTTGCCCGGCGTTTGTCACCGGGCCACAATGGGCGGATCACCGTTGCGACGACGACTGGGGGAACCATGATCCTGAAGACCACGCCGGAATCCGAGGCAATGGGACTGACGGCGGAAATTTACGACGACGACACTCGTTCACTCGGTTACGTCACCTCCCAGACGAAGGCCATGGCGATCAACCCCGAAGCCTTGCAGGCCTTCGAAACCATGCTGCACGTCATCACGGCTTCGATGGACCTGCGCCGCTATGAGCGACGGCCATGACCGAGGCCGACACCTTGGAACTGCGAAGCCATGGCTTCACAGACCGCGAAATCATGGACATCACCCTGGTGGCGACTGCACGGAACTTCCTCAGCCGCACGCTCCTCGCCTTGGCCGTAGACGTCGATGTTCCGCCGACCCTCAGCCCGGAACTGCAGGACGCTCTCCTGGCGCCGCTGGCCTCCCGCCGCCCAATGTAGCTCGCATTAAACGTCCCAATTCGCGCGTTTCACGACTTTAACTGTCAGCCAGTTGGGTCTGACCGGTCAGGCCAGCGGACAGATGATCTTGCCGCCAGTGAGGACATGGTTCAGGGTGATGTTCATGGAGGACGCCGTCTGGTCCACGTAGGTCGCGGTGACGCGTACTGTCAAGGAGCCTCCGGCAGGATTGTCCTTGATGATCTGCGACGCCTGTTGGGGCGGGCCAGCAATGATGACAATGTCTCCGGGAGTTATCGGGAGAACAATTGATGGCCCGGTGTAACTCGTCCCATAGGTGCCGGTGGACTGCAGGGCCGCGTACGCGATTGTTGCCGGAGCCACCGCGAGCGTGACGTGGAGCGTGGCGGTCTTATCCGAATTGCTGTTGGTGCAGGTGAGTGACGCGATCGCCGGTCCGGGCCAGGCGCCGTTGGCGGTCGCCGTCATGGTGGCAGTGGCCGATTGCTGCCAGAGGGCAGAGGCGGAAACCCCTCCGACACCCAGCAGCACCGTCAGCACGAAGGCGCCGATCGCCAACGCAACTCCCGGTACCCGCGCGAAGGCTTTCACGCCGATGCCTCGCCGTCGGCCTTCTTCGACCGTCCCCGGCCGCGGATTCCTTTGACCACCAGCAGCGCGCCGTAGCCAATCAGGCCGGTCGCGCCCAGTGTGACCCACAGGCTGCGGTCGGCATTGCCCAGCCTGTTAGCCGCGTAGCCAACGTAGGGAACGGCGTAAAACAGCTTGCCTTTGACCTGCGGTTCACGCACGGGCTCGGCATCGTTGACACCATTGTTGTCGCCCTTGGTGATGAGGGTCTTCTCCCCCTCCTGGGTTGCCGCGAAGCCCACTATGCGGTGGGTTTCGACGTCGGGACGGCCGGAGTACATCTGGAAGGTCACCACGTCGCCGTACTTGAGTTCGTCGTAGTCCACCGGCCTCATCACCAGGAAGGTTCCCGGTGGGAATGCCGGGGCCATGGAGTTGGTCAGCACCGTGTAGGTCTGAGACCCGGTGGCCCGGGGAACCACGATCAGCACGAGTGCTGCGAACACGGCGACCATCAGAACCACAAAGTTCAGAACCTTACCTACCGCGGCGAGAGTGAGGCGACGCCGTAGTGCTCCATCGTCGCCGTTGCTGCGGCTGTGAGCCTCTTGTGCCGACCATTCAACAGCCCTGTTTACCGTCATCAGCTCAGGCGCAGCCACTTGGCACCCCGCAAAGCTGGCGGGCGGTGAGCGGAAGGCTGACGTTCACGGCTTGGCCTTTCAGGAGGATGGAGGTGGAGGAACTGAGGCTGACCTGGAAGCACAATACTGTGCTGGACGCCTTGGGGACGGCCGCGGAGGTAAGTCCTGCCTCCGTCAGCGGCGCGTATCCGGCCGGGGAATAGCATTGCGCGACCGCCGAGGCGAACTTTGCGCTCACCGTGACGTACTGCGCCAGGATCCCGGATCCGACGTTCGATACCGCAGCTTGTCCCGCCGTGATGCTGGTGCTGAATGTGCCGCCGGCGTTGGAGTTGTTGCCAACCACCAGGCTGGCGTACACGGGTGTCCCCGGTGCGAGTAAGGTGACCTGGCCGACGTTGATGGTTGCTGACGTCCCTCCGGGAAGGCTCATGTTGGTGGCCTGCCCGGAGGGGCTCGCAGTGAGGCTGACGTCGAACGATGCGGAGGTTACTGTTCCCGGAGCGGTGGACGTGCCGGCGTTCCACAGGGCGTAGGTGCCCTGTACTGCCAGCAGCCCCAGGACCACCGCTGCTGCGATGAGTGCACCGGCGCGCAGCATCCGCGGGATCCGCATTGTTCCTCCTGGTCCTGATCCTAATGTGTCCTGATGGGCGGCCGGCTGATCCGCCGGCCGCCTAGTTCAGACTAGGACAGGCCGTCGCCCGCGGTGTTGACCTGGGTCAGGGTGAAACCGACATTGTTGAAGTTGTAGGTTGCGCTGACGTCCGCGCGG
>NZ_JAKFFD010000068.1:0-2289 GCF_036675385.1 Pseudarthrobacter sp.
TCCTGCTGACCACACAGTCAGCGACGAAGGTCTACCGCACGCCCGGGAATCGCGCTGAACAGCGGACGCACATCCGGCTCGGCCCCAACGCGAGCCTGGAATCTGTGCCGGACCCGCTGATCGTCTACCGCGGGGCGACCTACCGGCAGGCCACCGTGATTGAGATGCACGGCAGCGCCTCGCTGGTGATGGCCGAGATCGTCACCCCGGGCTGGTCACCGGACGGCGCCCTGTTCGGCTACGACGAGATTCGTCTGCGGAACGAGATCTCGGTCGACGGGCGCCTGGCGGTGCTCGACAACCTGCTGATCCGCCCACTGACCGGTGCCGCCCCGATAGACAGCATGGCCTTCCTCGAGGACTACACCCATGTGGGTTCCCTCCTGGTCATGGATGCCCGCGTGGATGCCGCCCTGCTGACCGAGCTGCATGATCTGCTGGTGCCGCTTGCCGGGGGCTGCAACCTGGGCATGTCACTGCTCGACGGCGGCCTGGCCATCCGGGCCCTTTCCCGTGCCACCGAGCCGCTGGACGCCGTCATCCGGGCCGGCATCGATTTTCTGCGCTTCCGCTGGCACGGCCAGCCGCCTCTCAACCTGCGAAAGTACTAAATGAAAGCCCTGTTGAACCACCACGAGCGGGAAGCCCTCCCCACGGCCCGCCGCTTGGCGGTGACCTTCGCGGCAGTCGCCGCCCTCCATATCGTGATGCTGGCGCTGCTGGCCGATTCGCTGCGGACAAGCCACAACCCCGTGGTGCTCGGCCTGCTCATCACCGCTTACCTGGCCGGGGTGAAACACAGCTACGACTGGGACCACATTGCGGCGATCGACAACTCCACCCGGCGCTTCGCGGCCCAGGGCCGCCGCCCCGTCAGCGTGTGCTTCGCCTTCAGCATGGGACACAGCATGGTGGTTGTGCTTGCCGGGGTGCTGGTGGTCAGCGGCGCCGGCATCATTCAGGACGCGCTTAGTGACGGCTCGTCCGCGAACATGGTTCTGAGCATTACCGGGGCAACTGTCTCGGGGCTGTTCCTGCTGACCATCGGTGTCTACAATGCCGCCGCGTTCCGGCGCGCCGCGTTGCTGTACGGCCGGGTCAAGGAAGGTGCCACAGTCACCCGCGAGGAACTGGCACCGACCGGGCTCGTGGCCCGCCTGCTCGACAAACCGCTCTCCCACGTTAACCGCCCACGCGACATTTTTGTCCTGGGGTTCCTCTTCGGCCTCGGCTTCGACACGGCCTCGACCATCGCGTTCCTGCTCCTCACCGCGACGGCGGCCCTCGCCGGCATCTCCCCGGTTGCGCTGATGGCTCTGCCTTTCGGCTTCATGGCGGCGATGACGCTGTGCGACACGGTGAACGGCGTCGCGATGATGAAGATGTACTGTAGCGCGGTTGTGGACCCCCGGTGGCGTATCGGTTTCAACATGGTCATTACAGGTGTGTCCGCAGCTTCCGCCCTGTTCATCTCGGTGATCACCATCGCCGGCGTACTGCACGCGATGCTCGGACTCACCGACCCGGTGACCACTTTCCTTGCCGAGCTCGACCTTGGCCACGCCGGGCTGGTCCTTGTGGCGCTGTTGCTGTTCATCTGGGGTGCGCATACCTGGGTGCGCCGCGCCGGCGACGCCGCCTCAGCCACAACGCGCGGAAACCCGCAGGGATAGGGCCCGACGGCGGGACGGTGGCTTGGTCCCGCCAGCGGGACCGTTGGGCGGCGCTACTCGGCGGACGGCCGCTGCCGTTGCCGTTTGGTTGCCGACCGCTGTTCCTTGGCGGCCAGGCGGCGGCGGTTCGAACCCTGGGTGGGTTTGGTCGCACGGCGCTTGGGGCTTTCGGGTGCCAGGCCTTCTGATACGAGCTCGGTGAGCTTGGCCAGGGCGGTTTCGCGGTTGCGCAGCTGGGAGCGCTGCTCGGATGAGGCCACAGTGATCACGCCGGTGACGAGGCGTGGTCCGAGACGTCTCAGCAGCATCCCCCGCTGGTCATCCGAAAGTGCGGCGGAGCCGGCGATGTTCCATGAGAGTTCGGCGCGGCTGTCCGTCGTGTTGACGTGCTGACCGCCTGGCCCGGACGATCGCGAGAACCGCCAGCGGAGTTCCGACGCGGGAATCGTGAGCGCGGGCGACACCTCCAGATCCATAGGACCAGCCTAGTGCGCGTAGATGTCGCGCCGGTGGCCCATGGCGACAACCAGGACGATCAGCTGTGCGTCCCGGATCTCGTAGATGATCCGGTAATCGCCGGTACGGACACGCCAGTCGCCGCTGCTTCCGGAGAGTT
>NZ_JAKFFD010000158.1:0-44862 GCF_036675385.1 Pseudarthrobacter sp.
GCCTTCGGCACTGCCTTCCGGCGTGTCCGGGTGGCCTTCTTGGGCGCTTCCGTGGCCTCGGCGACGGCTTCATCATTAACGGCTGGTGTTTGTTCGTTTTCCATATGTGGCAACACTCCTGCCCCTGGCGTACCGCCACATCCGGCACCCATTGGGGCACATATTGTCAAAACCCGCAGGCGTTGACAGAAGTCAAGTGGATACTCCCAGGTTCGCACCGGCAGAGGGGTGCGGCAGCCCGTGGGAGCCGTCGGCTGTGTCCTGAAACCCGTTGTTCTACACGCCACAACCAGGTGCCGACCAATGGAATTGCGGGAAGCCGGATCAGAGAATCCGAAGCCTGCCCTGCTCATCATTGGCGGTCTTGAAACAAGCCACCGGACCGGAGTCCGAATGTGGGTCGGCCTCCAGCCATGTTCATTCTCTCACACCCGGGCTGAAAGGCGGCGGAACCACGGGCAACGGATCGGTACTTGAGTGCGCTGACTGAATGCTGCTTCCAGCCACCGGCGTTACAATCGGGGCAAGGAGCACCCGAAGCAAAGGACGCCACACACCATGCCCAGCATTTCCTCCCACGGCACCGACACGCCGGCTTCCTCTCCTCCTGCGGAGCCGTTAGCCGCCACGCCCGGGAGCGTGCCGCCGATGGCACGCAACCGGCCCTTCGGGTGGCTACTGGTCATCACCGGCGCCATCGGCTGGCTGGCCTCCGGAGCGCTGGTCCTGGAAAAGCTCGCTGTCCTCGAGGATCCGAATCACGTAACGGCCTGCGACGTTAATCCGTGGATCTCCTGCGGCCAGGTTATGCAGACGTGGCAGAGCTCGGCGTTCGGGTTCCCTAACATGTTCATTGGCATCGTGGCGTTCGCCGTCATCATCACAGTGGGCATGGCCCTGCTCTCCGGCGCCACGTTCGCACGCTGGTACTGGGCAGGACTCCAGGCCGGCGTCACGCTCGGCTTCGCGTTTGTGGTGTGGCTCTGGTCCCAGGCCCTCTACGACATCCACATCCTGTGCCCGTTCTGCATGATTGTCTGGGCCGCGATGATCCCGCTCTTCGTCTGGGTAACCATCCGAAACGTCGTCCACGGCATCATCCCCGTCCCGTCAGGTGCAGCACGCGTGCTCGGCGAATCAGGCTGGATCATCACGGCGTTGCTGTACGTGGCAGTCATCGCCAGCATCTTCTTCGCGTTCATCCAGGTGTTTGCCGGAACCTCAGGCTTCTAACGCGGACCCCGCACAAACGCACAAAGGCGCCAACGGACAAGCGCGAACGGACACTTGAGGCCCCGGTTTCCCGGGGCCTCAAGTGTCCGTTCGCGCTGTGGACTCAAATGTCCGTTCGCGCAGTTCGCGGGTGGACTTTAGTCCTGGAACCAGATCTTGATTTCGCGCTCGGCCGAGTCCACGGAGTCGGAGCCGTGGACCAGGTTCTGCTGGACCTTCAGGCCCCAGTCGCGGCCGAAGTCGCCACGGATGGTGCCGGGAGCCGCAGTGGTGGGATCCGTAGTGCCGGCCAGGGACCGGAAGCCTTCAATGACGCGGTGGCCTTCGAAGATCGCGGCCACCACCGGTCCGCTGAGCATGAATTCAACGAGGGGCTCGTAGAACGGCTTGCCCACGTGTTCTTCGTAGTGCTGCTCCAGCAGTTCCCGGCTGGCGTCAACCTTCTTCAGTTCGGCGAGGGTGTAGCCTTTGGCCTCAATGCGGCCCAGGATGGCGCCGCTGAGGTTGCGGGCAACGCCGTCGGGCTTGATCAGTACCAGGGTGCGCTCAATGGTCATAGCTGCTCCAATGCGTAATGGGTGGTTTCCCACCAGTTTACGGCGTTTAAAAAGCACCATGGGACGGGTTGTGACCGTTGACGGTCCCAGCCGAATGCCCCCTTGTCTTCCCGCGCGCAACTAGACACACTGAAAGGTGGCCGCGCAAACAGCCGTCTACGGCCGGATGCGACAGAGAGGACGCCGACAATGGACAACAAGCAGCTTGTAATGAAAGCGGGGAGCGAGCTTTTCATTGACCGCGACTTGGGGGCGGTGGACCGATGGTGGGCAGCGGACTACCGCCAACACAGCGCCATGGCCGCCGACGGACCGGAGGCGTTGCGCAGTCTGGTGGCTGGCCTGCCCGAAGGGTTCCGCTTTGAGCCGGCCAGGATGCTTGCCGACGGTGATCTGGTGGCAGTGCACTGTGTCTACCACGGCTTCGGGCCGGATCCGCTTGTGGCGTTCGACCTGTTCCGTGTCGCGGACGGCCGGATCGCCGAGCACTGGGACGCGCTCCAGCCGGCGGTGGCCAGCACCGCCAGCGGCCGGAGCCAGATCGATGGTCCGGCCGAAGTCACCGCACCGGAACAGACTGAGGCGAGCCGCGCCGTCGTCGTGGGTTTCGTCGAAACGGTCCTTAAGGGCGGGCAAGTCGACCGGATCACGGAGTTCATCAGCACGGAGCAGTACGACCAGCACAACCCTGGCGTCGCTGACGGCCTGGACGGGCTGGGTGCGGCGTTGAAGTCGTGGGGTGAACAGGGCATCACGATGCAGTACGACACCTTGCACCGTTCAGTCGCCGAGGGCGAGTTCGTGCTGACCCAGTCCGAGGGACGGCTGGGCGGCAAACCCACCGCGTTCTACGATCTGTTCCGGGTCGACGGAGGCAAGATCGTCGAGCACTGGGATGTCGTGGCGGACATTCCGGAGTCATTGCCCCACGGCAACGGCCTCTTCTAGTCCGTTTGGCCACCCTCTGCCCCGTGCGACGCGTTCCACTCGGCCTGGTCGCGTTCGCGCTTTGCGGCTTCGGAGTCGATCCGGATGCCGGTACGGATTCCATACCACCAGGCCAGGCCGAACAGCCCGCCCACAAGGAACATCATGGGCTCAACGATGCCCGTCAGGATCAGCACAATCTGCAGGATCCAGCCCAGTCCCACGCCCCAGGGCTTGGATAGCACCGCGCAGGCCAGGATCATCACCACGCTCAGTGCGATGCCGATGCCCAGGATCAGCGCCGGCGGAAACTCGCCGCGCCTGAGTCCAAAGACGGCCAGCGTTGCGAAAAAGACCACAAACGCTTCAAGCAGCAGGACGGTGGAGGCAAACATCACCTTGGTGGACCGGCGCTTCTTGGGCATTCCCGGGCGCCACTCGCGCTGCGCTTTGGTCAGCTTCGCCACGGCTAGGCCTCCGTCTTTCCGAGCAGGATCCGGGCTTCCGCCACCAGGGTGATGGACCCCGTCACCAGCACGCCGCCGGAGAGGTCGTCGCTGGCTTCGGCCCGTTCCACGGCCCATTCGAGGGCGTCGTCGAGCTTCTCAGCAATGTGGATGTTGTCTTCGCCGAAGCCCATTTCCACCGCCAGTTCAGCCAGTTCGGCCGCGGGTACCGCCCGCGGCGAGTTGGACTGGGTGAAGCAGTATTCCTGGGCGATCTCACCCAGGGATTCCTTGAGCTGGCGCAGGATCTCTTCGGCGTCCTTCTCCTTCAGGACTCCCACTACCGGCACCAGCCGGGTGAAGGTGAAGGCCTCCTGGATGGCCTCGGCCGAGACCCGGATGCCGTCCGGGTTGTGGGCCGCGTCAACGATGATGGTGGGCGCCGTCCGGACAACCTCGAGGCGGCCCGGGGACGTGACGGATGCGAATGCTTCCTGCAGCACTTCGGCGTCAAGTTCCTTTTCGCCGCCGAAGAAGGCCTCAAGGGCTGCCACGGCCACTGCCGCGTTCTGGGCCTGGTGCGCGCCGTGCAGCGGCAGCAGCAGTTCCGGGTACCGGCCGGCGATGCCCTGGATGCTCACCACCTGGCCGCCCACGGCGACCGTCCGGGATTCAACGCCGAACTCCACACCTTCAAACCGGAAAGGGACTGCCACTTCCTTGGCCTTTTCGAGCAGCACCTGCGCAGCATCAACGGGCTGCGAGGCACTGATGAGGTAACCGCCGGGCTTGATGATGCCGGCCTTCTCATAGGCAATGTCCTCGGTGGTGTCGCCCAGCAGGTCGGTGTGGTCCAGCGAGATGGGGGTAACCACCGAAACCAGGCCGTCGCCCACGTTGGTGGCATCGGTGATGCCGCCCAGGCCCACCTCGATCACGGCCACGTTGACGGGCTGGTCCGCGAAGATCGCGAAGCCCAGAATGGTCAGGCATTCGAAGTACGTGAGCCGGGGCTCCCCCGCCGCGGTGAGTTCGTCGTCGACGATCTGCAGGTACGGGCGGATCTCGTCCCAGATCCGGACGAACGTTTCGTCGGAGACGGGGTGGCCGTCGATGCTGATCCGCTCGGTGACCTTGGACAGGTGCGGGCTGGTGTAGCGGCCGGTGCTCAGGCCGTGTGCGCGCAGACCGGCCTCAATCATCCGGGCGGTGGAGGTCTTGCCGTTGGTGCCGGTCACATGGATGATCGGGAACGCCTTGTTGGGCTCCCCCAGCACATCCATCGCCCGGAACAGCGGCGCGAGACGCGGCTCCATCTTGTTTTCCGGTGCACGCCCCAGCAGCTCGGCGTAGACACTTTCCACGGAGAATTCGTCAGTCATGGCTCAGGCCCCTGCTTTTTCGACGGTGATGCGTGGTTCGCCTGACTCGGCCGGAACTGTGGCCAGCTCCAGGGTCAGCGTTTCGGTCTTGACTAGCTCGGCGTTGGCCAGTAGGGCATCGAGCACGGCGGGAACGGCCGTAACGGTGGTCCGGATCCGGTCGCTCACATTCAGTGCGGCGTCCTTGCGTGCCTGCTGGATGGCGCGGACCATGTCGCGTGCAGTCCCTTCGGCCTCAAGTTCCGGCGTGACCTCGGTGTTGAGAACCACAAAGCCGCCGCCCGGCAGGACAGCTACTGAAGCGGATCCGCCGTCGGATTCTGCCACCACCGTCTCCAGCGTGTACTCCTGGGATTCCAGCTCCAAGCCTCCGGCGATGACCGCTCCGGCGTCGGAAACCGACCAGTCGCCGGACTTGGCGCCCTTGATGGCCTGCTGGACGTTCTTGCCCAGGCGCGGTCCCGCGGCGCGTGCGTTGACCACAAGCTTCTGCTCGATGCCGAACTCCTCCGGGGAGGCGCTCTCGGCGTCCAGCAGGCGCACGGAGCGCAGGTTCAGTTCATCGGCGACGACGGCGGCGAAGCCTCCCAGCGCATCCGCGCCGGGTGCCACAACGGTCAGTTCCTGCAGCGGCAGCCGCACGCGCAGGTTGGCGGCCTTCCGCAGCGAGGATCCGGTGGAGCAGATCTGCTGCACGCGGTCCATCGCTTCCACCAGCGACGCGTCGGCCGGGAACAGGTCCGCGTCCGGCCAGTCGGCCAGGTGCACGGAGCGTCCGCCGGTGAGGCCGCGCCAGATCTCCTCGGAGACCAACGGCAGCAGCGACGCGGCCACGCGGGACACGGTCTCCAGCGCGGTGTACAGCGCGTCGAACGCATCAGCGCTCTCGTCAAAGAAGCGCTGGCGGCTGCGGCGGACGTACCAGTTCGTGAGCATGTCCAGGTAGCTGCGCAGTTCATCGCACGCACCGGAGATGTCGTAGCTGTCCAGCTGGGCGGTCATGTTGCGGACCAGGTCACCGGTGTTGGCCAGCAGGTACTGGTCCAGGGTGTCGGCGTACCCGTCGTACCGGAGCTTCGCGTCGTAACCCTTCGCTTGCCCTCCAACTACGTTGGAAGCGTTCGTGTACAGCGTGAAGAAGCTGTACACGTTCCATAGCGGCAGGATGACCTGGCGGACGCCGTCGCGGATTCCCTGTTCGGTGACCACCAGGTTGCCGCCGCGCAGGATGGGGCTGGACATCAGGAACCAGCGCATGGCGTCGGAGCCGTCACGGTCCAGGACCTCGGAGACATCCGGGTAGTTGCGCAGGCTCTTGGACATCTTCTGCCCGTCCGAGCCCAGCACAATGCCGTGGCTGATGACATTCCGGAACGCCGGACGGTCAAACAGCGCCGTGGAGAGGATGTGCAGCATGTAGAACCAGCCACGGGTCTGGCCGATGTACTCCACGATGAAGTCCGCGGGGTTGTGCGTGTCGAACCAGGCTTCGTTCTGGAACGGGTAATGCACCTGGCCGTAGGGCATGGAGCCGGAGTCGAACCAGACGTCCAGGACGTCCTCGACGCGGCGCATCACGGACTGGCCCTCTGCGGGGGTCCGGGGATCGTCCGGGTTGGGACGGGTCAGTTCGTCGATGAACGGGCGGTGCAGGTCAACCTCGCCAGCCTTGTTCAGCGGCAGGCGGCCGAAATCGGCCTCGATCTCGGCCAGGGAGCCGTAGACGTCGGTGCGCGGGAATTCCGGGTCGCTGGACTGCCACACCGGGATGGGGCTGCCCCAGTAGCGGTTGCGGCTGATGGACCAGTCGCGGGCGTTGGCGAGCCACTTGCCGAACTGGCCGTCCTTGACGTTGCCGGGGATCCAGTTGATGTCCTGGTTCAGTTCGGACATGCGGTCCTTGAACTTGGTGACCTCGACGTACCAGGAGGACACCGCGCGGTAGATCAGGGGGTTGCGGCAGCGCCAGCAGTGCGGGTAGCTGTGCTCGTAGCTGGCCTGGCGGACCAGCCGGCCCTGGGCGCGCAGCACCTGGGTGATGGGCTTGTTCGCCTCGAAGACCTGGAGGCCCGCGATGTCATGCAGGTCGCCGTGCTTGAACAGGGGAAGGAATTTGGCACCTTCGTCCACGGACAGGACCACCGGGATGCCGGCCTCTTCACAGACCTTCTGGTCGTCTTCACCATAAGCGGGCGCCTGGTGGACGATGCCAGTGCCGTCGGTGGTGGTGACGTAGTCGGCCACGAGGAAGCGCCAGGCGTTCTGCGTCCCGTACTTTTCGTCGTCGCTGAAGTCGTTCCACAGCGGCTGGTACGCCAGGCCCTCAAGGTCGGCGCCGGTGTGGGTTGACGTCACGGCAGCCTCGGCGGAGTCCGCGTCCTCATAGCCCAAGTCCTTGGCGTACGCGGCCAGCAGGTCCGCGGCCAGGAGGAAACTGCCGGAGACGGGCGCGTCCGGCGAAGCGGCCTTGACGCCGTTAGGTCCGGCGGGGAGCACGGCGTAGGTGATGGAAGGCCCGACGGCGAGCGCCAGGTTGGTGGGCAGCGTCCAGGGCGTGGTGGTCCAGGCGAGCGCCTGGACGCCGGCGAGCTGCTTGGACAGCGCCGACTCCCCTGCCGTGATCGGGAACGTCACCGTGACAGTCTGGTCCTGGCGGTTCTTGTAGACGTCGTCGTCCATGCGGAGCTCATGGTTGGACAGCGGCGTCTCGTCCTTCCAGCAATACGGCAGCACACGGTAGCCGTTGTACGTCAGGCCTTTTTCGTGCAGCTGCTTGAACGCCCACAGGACCGATTCCATGTATTCGACGTTGAGCGTCTTGTAATCGTTGTCGAAGTCCACCCAGCGGGCCTGGCGGGTGACGTAGCTCTTCCACTCATCGGCGTACTTCATCACGGAGGCACGGCAGGCGTCGTTGAACTTATCGATGCCCATGGCCTCGATCTGGGTCTTGTCCGTCATGCCCAGTTGCTTCATGGCTTCCAGTTCAGCCGGCAGTCCGTGGGTGTCCCAGCCGAAGCGGCGTTCAACGCGGCGGCCGCGCTGTGTCTGGTAGCGGCCCACGAGGTCCTTGGCGTACCCGGTCAGGAGGTGGCCGTAGTGCGGCAGGCCGTTGGCGAAGGGAGGGCCGTCGTAGAAGACGAATTCGTTGCTGCCGGGCTGCCCGCCGGGGGCGTCGGCGCTTCGCTGGTCGATGCTGGCCTGGAAAGTGCCGTCCTGGTCCCAGTACTTCAGGATGCGCTCTTCGATCTCCGGGAACTTCACGGAGGCGGAGACACCGGCGGCAGCGCCGCTCGAAACTGCAGCCGAAGGGGAAGCTGAGGCTTTGGGGTAATACGTCATTCTCGACATCCTGGGTTGAGCTGGTGAACCACTCAGCCGTTGCTGGATGGTTCCGTTCAGGATGCGAGGACGGCTCGTATGCTGTCCTGGGACTGCACGCTTACCGCGGTACCACCTCACTTACCGGCACTCCACCATGCTCCGGGGGAAGCTTGTTGGTGCGCCGGCCGCTCATTACTGCTGTGACGGGCTTACCCGTCCGGTTCTACCGGCCCTGGCGCGTGCTGATCCTTGCGCCGGGGCGTTCTTCCGGAAGCTCACCGGTGATGGCCGGGTCAAAGCTGATACGACGATGTTACCGGAGAAGTCACTGCGTTTCACTGCACGCTGCCTTGAAAGCACAGCGCGGTCCGCCGTGCAGCGAAACGCAGTGACGGTGGCTGGGCGCCCGGGCCGGTACTAGAAGCCGCGGGGCAGTTTCATCCCGGCAGCAGCCATGACATCGCGGAGCCGGTCCGGGTAGTCGGTAATGATCCCGTCAACGCCGGTGTCGATCAGCGCCCGCATGGTGGGCTGGTCATCGACGGTCCAAGGGATGACCTGCATCCCGGCAGCGTGCGCACGTTCCACCATGTCCGCGGTGACGTAGGGGACGTAGCCCGGATCGGTCACTTTGCCGTTCTGCGGGGTGCCGTGCACGGGAGAGACGGCGTCAAAGCCGAGGGAGGACGCTGCAGCGATGAGGTCGCCGCCAAAGTCGTCGGCGTCAATCCCGCCAAGCCACGGCGAGCTGCCCGGCTGCCCGGCCTGGAGGAAGTCCTTGTTGGTCAGGGCCACGGTGCGGATCTGCGGGTCGCGCTGCTGGACGAGGCGCAGGGAGCCCCAGTCGAAGCTCTGGATGGAGACGCGGCTCTGCATCTGGGCGGCGTTGATTTCCCGGAGGGCGACGTCGATGAACTGCTCGCGGGGGGCGGTTTCCGCAGGAGCGCCGGCCTCGACCTTCGTTTCAATGTTGAACTTCACCTGGCTGGCGCGGTGGGCGTCGGCGAGCTCAAAAACCTCGGCCAGAGTCGGCATCTTGGCGCCGGGAGACGCAGTCTGGCCCGGGAACTGCGGCTGGGTGAGCGAACCGCAGTCCAGGCTTCGGACCTGTTCGAAGGTCAGGTCCTTGACGTACTTGCCCACATAGGGGAACTGCGGATCATTCGGCGTGACCGGCGCGGTATCCAGGCACTTCTTGTTGCTGATCTTGCGGTCGTGCGTGATGACTTCGCGGCCGTCCTTGGTGATCTGGAGGTCAAGTTCCAGGGTGGACACGCCGGTCTCGAGGCCCTTGGCGAAAGACGCCAGGGTGGATTCGACGGTCAGGCCGAGTCCGCCGCGGTGGGCCTGTAGATCAAAATGGTTGTCCGTGCCGTTGGGGTTCGTGTCAGCGGCTTGGGCCTGGACCGAAGTCGTGAGGAGCAGGGCTGCGCTGAGTACGGCAGCGCCAAGCTTCATCGGGGTGCGCATAGGAAGGAATCTCCACTCTGGTGGTGTGCAGTTTGCGCCTGCCACAGTGCCGTCCTGCGGCCAACGCCAGGCCACAGCGGGCCGGCCGGAGTGAGACTGGACGGTAAACGTTGGGCTCCATCGCAAAGCCGATCCAATCAACGGGCGACGCCAGGGCGGCGACTCTTTAGACTCGTGCCATGACAGTCTCCCGGGCGATTTGTTCCGGTCCCTGATGGGCCATCGTGCACACCACGGCTGGCTGTGGTCTGCTGGCCTGGTTGCGGCACCTGTTGTGGTGGTGTCCTGGTTCCGCGCCGTCCCGGCGCCGTGGCCGCCGCTTGTGGTACAGGTAGTGGCTTTTACGCCGTGGCTGGCATTCCTCGCCGCGGCCGCGGTGTTGCTGGCACTGCCCAGCCGGCGTGCCTGGGCTATCCTGCCAGCGGCAATCCTGCTGATCGCACAGCTTATCTGGTTGTTCCCGCCGGAAGTGTTCCTGGCCCGGCAGGGAGGGCACCCCCAGGTCCGGGGGCCGGATGCTCCGGCCCCGGCGAAGCTGACTGTCATGAACCTCAATGCCCGGCTCGGAGGTGCTGATAGCGCCGCCATCGTCCGGCTGGTCCGGGACCACCATGTTGACCTGCTGACCGTCCAGGAGCACAGCCTGGAGTTGGAGAAGCGGCTGGCGCGGGCGGACCTGGGCAGCGTGCTTCCCCACCGTGTGTCCCATCCCCGGAACGGAGCGGCCGGCAGCGCCGTCTACTCGTCATTCCGGCTCAAGGAGGTGGGACTGGTCCCTGACACAGCGTTCAGCATGCCCGTTGTCCGGCTTGAGACCGGTGACCCGGGCGCCGGCGCCGGCCTGACGGTCATCAATGTGCACACGCACTCGCCCGTGGACATTGCCGTTCATCAATGGCGAAGCGACCTTACTGCTGTGGCCCGGGCAGCCAGCGGAGCCGGTCCTACGCTTCTGGCGGGCGATTTCAACGCGACATATGACCACTGGGAATTCCGCGCGATGCTGGAGGGGGCCGGCGGCGGCCGGAAACTGGTGGATGTTGCAACCGCGTTGGGCAGCCGGCTCATCCCCACCTGGCCGATGCGGGATTACAGCCTTCCCGGCGTGACTCTGGACCATTTGGTGACCAGCCCGGACGTTTCAAGTTCGGGCTACTCGGTCCACCCGGTCAAAGGTACCGACCACGCTGCAGTGATCGCCACCCTGGAGATCCAGCTTCCCTAACGCTTGCGGATCAGCTTGTGGGTGGCCGCCTGCGCAACGGGCCGGATCACGATCTGGTCCAGGTTGACATGGTGCGGCGCGCTGACGGCGTAGCGCACCACGTCGGCGACGTCGGCTGCGGTCAGGGGCTTCTCCACGCCCTCGTAAACCTTCTCCGCGGCGTCCTGGTCACCAAAGCGGTTGAGCGCGAACTCTTCGGTGCGGACAAGGCCCGGGGCTACCTCGATGACTCGAATGTTGTGTTCCGCCTCTTCCAGCCGGAGGGCACCGGTCAGTGCGTGCTGGGCAAACTTGGCGGCGTTGTAGCCGCCGCCGCCCTCGTAGGCCACCAGTCCGGCGGTCGACGTCAGGTTCAGGACAGTTCCTTCGCCGGTGGCACGGAGCATCGGCAGGAACGCCCGGGTGAGCTTCACGGTGCCGAGGACGTTGACCCGGAACATCCACTCCCAGTCCTCGGTGTTGGCCTCGCCCACCAGGTCAGCACCCCGGGCCCCGCCGGCGATGTTGATGAGCGTCCCCACGCCGCCGGCTTCGGTGACGCGGGCAAGGAGCCGGGCGACGTCGTCGTCCTCGGTGATGTCAGCGGGAATTCCGACGGCGCCTGTTTCAGCTTCCAGCGCGGCCAGCCGTTCGGCGCGGCGTGCCACAGCGAATACCGTCCAGCCTTCCGCCCGCAATGCCCGCACGGTTGCCTCGCCGATGCCGGTGCTGGCGCCGGTTACTACTGCTGCCTTGTTCAGTGAATCTTCAGTCATGGCACCACCCTAACGGCCCCGGCCGGTGGCATGCTTGGAGCGATGTCGCCGGATGAAGTCCCGGCCATGAAACAATTGCCAGATGGCTGAAGACACTCAGGGTACAGACACGCCCTCCACCGCCCCTATCAACGTTCCGGACAAGCCCGCCCTTGAGGGGCTCGAAGCTGCCCTCACGCAGCGCTGGCTTGCCGAAGGGACCTACAAGTTCAACCCGGACACCACCCGGGAGCAGGTCTACTCGATCGACACTCCCCCACCCACGGCGTCCGGCTCCCTGCACGTGGGGCACATGTTCTCCTTCACGCAGACGGACGTGCTGGCCCGCTACCAGCGCATGATCGGCAAGAACGTGTTCTACCCGATGGGTTGGGATGACAACGGCCTGCCCACCGAGCGCCGCGTCCAGAACTACTACGGCGTGCGCTGCGATCCGGCCATCCCGTACGACGCCGGCTACCGCGCTCCGGCCGAGCCCGCCAAGAACCAGCGCGATTTCGACGTCGTCTCGCGCCGGAACTTCATCGAGCTGTGTGAAGAACTTGCCGTGGAGGATGAGAAGGTCTTCGAAAGCCTGTTCCAGCAGCTCGGTCTTTCCGTGGACTGGCAGCTGACGTACCGGACCATCGACGACGCCTCGCGCGAAGTCTCCCAGCGCGCCTTCCTGGCCAACCTCGCAGCCGGCGACGCGTACATGGCCGAAGCGCCAACCCTCTGGGACATCACCTTCCGCACGGCCGTGGCCCAGGCGGAACTCGAAGACCGCGAAGTTGCCGGCGCGTACTACCGCTACCCGTTCTTCACCGAAGACGGCGAAAAGATCTATGTCGAGACCACCCGTCCCGAACTGCTGGCAGCCTGCGCCGCCCTCGTTGCAAACCCCGACGACGAGCGGTACCAGCCGCTGTTCGGCAAGATGGTCACGTCCCCGGTCTTCGGTGTTGAGGTTGAGGTCAAGGCCCACGCGCTGGCCAAGGCGGACAAGGGCTCCGGCATCGCCATGGTGTGCACGTTCGGTGACCTCACCGACGTCACCTGGTGGCGGGAACTCCAGCTGCCCACCCGTGCCATCGTTGGCCGGGACGGCCGCATCGTCGGCGAAACCCCGGACTGGATCACCACCGATGCAGGGCGCACCGCGTACGAAGCCATTGCCGGCAAGACCGTCTTCAGCGCCAAGGAAACAGTGGTGGAGCTCCTGGCCGCCGAAGATCTGATCGACGGCGAACCGAAGAAGATCATGCACCCGGTGAACTTCTACGAAAAGGGCGACAAGCCCCTCGAGGTTGTCACCTCACGCCAGTGGTACTACCGCAACGGCGGCCGCGACGAAGAGCGCCGCGCCCGCCTGATCGCGCGCGGCCACGAGATCGACTTCCACCCGGCCTTTATGCGGTCCCGCTTCGAGAACTGGATCTCCGGGCTGAACGGCGACTGGCTCGTGTCCCGCCAGCGCTTCTTCGGTGTGCCCATTCCCGTCTGGTACCCGCTGGACGCCGAGGGCAACCCGCAGTACGACGCCCCGATCGTGCCCCTGGACGGGCAGCTGCCGGTCGACCCCGCGGCCGATGCCGCACCCGGTTACGACGAAGCCCAGCGCGGCGTTCCCGGTGGCTTCGCCGGCGACGCCGACATCCTGGATACGTGGGCCACGTCTTCCCTGACGCCGCAGATTGTGGGCGGCTGGAGCCGGGACGAGGACCTCTTCGCCAAGGTCTTCCCGTTTGACCTGCGCCCCCAGGGCCACGACATCATCCGCACCTGGCTGTTCTCCTCGGTTGTCCAGGCGGATGCGCTGCAGCACGCCGCGCCGTGGAAGCATGCCGCCATCTCCGGCTGGATCCTGGACCCGGACCGGAAGAAGATGTCCAAGTCCAAGGGCAACGTGGTGGTTCCCACCGATGTGCTGGACGAATTCGGCTCCGACGCCGTCCGCTACTGGGCCACCTCCGCCAAGCTCGGCGCGGATACGGCGTACGAGATCGCGCAGATGAAGATCGGCCGCCGCCTTGCCATCAAGCTGCTGAACGCCTCAAAGTTCGTCCTGAACCTGGGGGCGACGGAGAATTCCGTGGTCTCCACCGATCTCTCGGTGCTGACCAACCCGTTGGACCGCGCGGTGCTGGCCCAGCTGGCCGATGTGGTGCGCCAGTCCACCAAGGCGTTCGAGAACTACGATTACGCCCGGGCCCTGCAGATCACCGAGAGCTTCTTCTGGCAGTTCACGGACGATTACGTGGAGCTCATCAAGGACCGCGCCTACGGTGCGGCCGGCGACGCTGAGCAGGCCTCCGTGCTGGCAGCTCTCGCCACCAGCCTGGACACGCTGCTGCGCCTGTTCGCCCCGTTCCTGCCCTTCGCCACCGAAGAGGTCTGGGGCTGGTGGCGCAACGGCTCCGTACACCGTGCACAGTGGCCCACCGCAGTGGACGTGGACGGCGACACCACCCTGCTTGCCACCGTTGGCACGGCCCTGAGCGGTGTCCGCAAGGCAAAGTCCGAGGCCAAGGTCAAGCAGCGCACCGAGGTCCTCTCCGCCACCATCACGGCGTCGGAATCCCTGACCACGCAGCTGAAGGCCGGACTGGGCGACCTGAAGGCAGCCTCGAACGCCCGCGAACTGACCCTCGTGGCAGGCGACGGCGAACTGACCGTCAGCGATGTCGTGCTGGCCGCTCCGGAGGATCAGCCCAAGGCCTGACCTGTTTTTTGGGCAAAGGGGAAGCCCCATCAGCGTTTTGCCGTTGGTGGGGCTTCGACTTTTCGGCCATCCTGGTGACGTCTTTGATGGTCTGGCAGGATCCTTGGATCTTCAGGTCTTCCTACCTCGTCACTGGTAGCTTGTATCTGACTTTGCCGATGGCTGCGTCGGATACATATCACTGAATCTTTGGTTCCTGCGTCCCGCTTCTTTCGAAGTGGGTAAGAACTATTGTTGTCCCGACGGTTTGGATGCGCAAGAGCCCCGGACGAACTACATCAGAGTAGTTTGTCCGGGGCTCTCTGCTGTTTGCGTCAGTTGAATTCGGGACGTTCGCTGCGGCTGCGCTTAATCTCGAAGAAGTGCGGGTACGAGGCGAGTGTGACGGTGGCATCCCACAGCTGGCCCGCCTGCTCGCCGCGCGGGATGCGGGTCAGCACGGGGCCGAAGAAAGCAGTTCCGTTGAAGGCAACAACCGGCGTGCCGACGTCCTGCCCCACCAGCGAGATGCCCTCCTCGTGGCTGGCCCTCAGCTGGGTGTCAAAGGCGCCCGTGGCAGCAACCTCTGCCAGGCCGGCCGGGAGTCCGCACTCCGCCAGTGCCTTGCTGATGACAACGCCGTAGTCCTTCTCCCCGCCAAGGTGGATCAGTGTGCCCATGGCGTCGTAGAGCGGCTTCACCACGTGGTCGCCGTGCTGCTCCTGGGCCGCGATGATGACCCGGACCGGGCCCCACGCCTTGTCCATGAGCTCCCGGTAGCCGGCGTCGAGTTCGCGCCCCTCGTTGAGGACGGCCAGGCTCATCACATGCCACACGGTTTTGATGTCGCGGACAGCCTCAACCTCGCCGATCCAGCGTGAGGTGATCCAGGCGAAAGGGCACAGCGGATCAAACCAGAAGTCGGCCTGGTTGATGGTTGTTTCAGTCATGCGTGAGTCCTCTGTTCCTGGGCATGCGGGGGTGGAAGGCGGAAGTGTCAGGCGGGGTGGCGGACGTGTCAGGCGGACTTGCGTCGCTTGGTCACGTGCGGAATGAGGGTTGGCTCGGCCTTGCTGAGGACAACGTCGGCGGTGATGACCACGCTGGCCACGTCTTCGCGGCTGGGGAGGTCGAACATGACCGGGAGCAGCACTTCCTCCATGATGGCGCGCAGGCCACGGGCACCGGTGCCACGCTCCAGGGCCTGGTCGGCGATGGCATTGAGGGCGTCGTCATCGAAGACGAGTTCCACGCCGTCGATCTGGAACATCTTCTGGTACTGCTTGACCAGCGCGTTCTTCGGCGTGGAGAGGATCTGGATGAGGGCGTCGCGGTCCAGGCTGGAGACCGTGGTGATGACGGGGAGGCGGCCGATGAATTCCGGGATCAGACCGAACTTCAGGAGGTCCTCCGGCATAACTTCACCGTAGGAGTCCACCTTGTTGCTGGCATCGTTGAGTGGGGCGCCGAAGCCAATGCCTTTGCGTCCGGAACGCGAACCGATGATCTCTTCCAGCCCGGCAAAGGCGCCCGCCACGATAAACAGCACATTGGTGGTGTCGATCTGGATGAATTCCTGGTGGGGGTGTTTGCGTCCGCCCTGGGGCGGAACGGAGGCTACGGTTCCTTCGAGGATCTTCAGGAGGGCCTGCTGGACGCCCTCGCCGGAGACGTCCCGGGTGATGGAGGGATTCTCGCTCTTGCGCGAAATCTTGTCGATTTCGTCGATGTAGATGATGCCCTGTTCGGCCTTTTTGACGTCGTAATCCGCTGACTGGATGAGCTTGAGGAGGATGTTCTCCACATCCTCACCCACATAGCCGGCTTCCGTGAGTGCCGTGGCGTCGGCAACAGCAAACGGAACATTCAACCGCCGCGCCAGTGTCTGGGCCAGGTAGGTTTTGCCGCAGCCGGTGGGGCCGATCAGGAGGATGTTGGACTTGGCGATCTCGACGTCGTCGTGGTGGCCCCCCTCGGCGAGGCTGCCGCTCTTGGGGGCGTGGCCGGCCTGGATCCGCTTGTAGTGGTTGTAAACGGCGACGGCGAGGGAACGCTTGGCAGGTTCCTGGCCGATGACGTATTCCTGCAGGAAGTCGAAGATCTCGCGGGGCTTGGGCAGCTCGAAGCTTCCCAGATCGGCGACTTCCGCGAGCTCTTCCTCAATGATCTCGTTGCAGAGCTCAATGCATTCGTCGCAGATGTAGACACCGGGCCCGGCAATGAGCTTGCGTACCTGCTTCTGGCTCTTTCCGCAGAAAGAACACTTCAGCAGATCCGTGCTCTCGCCAATCCGAGCCATATGTGAACCCCTTTAGTATCTTGCTGCCAGGCAGCTGTGCACCGTTGCTGGAATCGTGGCGGGCCTGGGAGGACCGGCCGTGACATCTTCCACTCTAGGTCACAATTGCGTCCAAGGGTGGAAAGCGAAGGCCGGTGCGGCCACATTATGTGGGACGCACCGGCCGCCGAAGAGCCGTACTACCTGGTAATTGCCTGCGGCTTGATCTTGCGGGAATCAAGGACCTGGTCGATGAGTCCGTAATCCAGGGCGTCGGCCGCGGTCAGGATCTTGTCGCGCTCGATGTCGTTGTTGACCTGCTCTGAGGTCCGGCCCGAGTGGTGGGCCAGCGTGTCCTCGAGCCAGGAACGCATCCGCATGACTTCGGCCGCCTGGATCTCAAGGTCCGAGGCCTGGCCGCCCTGGCCGCCGGACAGTGCCGGCTGGTGGATCAGGACACGGGCGTTGGGCAACGCCAAACGCTTGCCGGGGGTGCCTGCAGCGAGCAGGACCGCGGCTGCGCTGGCTGCCTGGCCCAGGCAGACGGTCTGGATCTCGGGCCGGATGTACTGCATGGTGTCGTAGATCGCCGTCATGGCGGTGAACGAGCCACCCGGTGAGTTGATGTACAGCGTGATGTCGCGGTCCGGGTCCGTGGACTCAAGGACCAGCAGCTGGGCCATGACGTCATCAGCGGAGGCGTCATCCACCTGGACGCCGAGGAAGATGATGCGGTCCTCGAACAGCTTGGTGTAGGGGTCCTGGCGCTTGAAGCCGTAAGGCGTGCGCTCTTCGAACTGGGGAAGGACGTAGCGGCTGGTCGGAAGGTTACCGGCAGTCGATCCGAAGTTGTAAGTCATTTTTGTTGCTCCTGATCTAAGTGTTCTAAGTGCCGGGTTACTTCTCGGACGCTGACTCGCCGGAGGTGCCGTTGGCGGTGCCGCCGCCGCCGGAGACGGAACCGGCGTGGGCCGCAATCTTGTCGAAGAAGCCGTATTCGAGGGCTTCAGGCGCGGTGAACCACTTGTCGCGGTCGTTGTCCTTGAGGATGGTTTCCACGGACTGGCCGGTCTGGTCCGCGGTCAATTCGGCCATGACCTTCTTCATGTGCAGGATCAGCTCGGCCTGGATCTTAATGTCCGAGGCCGTGCCGCCGATGCCGCCGGAGGGCTGGTGCATCAGGACGCGGGCGTTGGGGGTGGCGTAGCGCTTGCCCTTGGTGCCGGAGGAGAGCAGGAACTGGCCCATGGAGGCTGCCAGGCCGGTGGCGACGGTGACGACGTCGTTCGGAATGAACTGCATGGTGTCATAGATGGCCATGCCCGCGGTCACGGAGCCGCCGGGAGAGTTGATGTAAAGGTAGATGTCCTTTTCCGGGTTCTCGGCGGACAGGAGCAGCAGCTGCGAGCAGATGGCGTTGGCGTTGTCGTCACGCACCTCGGAGCCCAGCCAGATGATGCGCTCCTTCAGGAGGCGGTTGTAGATGTAGTTGTCCTGGGCGGCCGGATCTACAGTCGCCATCCGGGGGGCCTCTGCGTGCTGTGACATGTGTACTTACCTCTCGCTGGTGACGGTGACATCACTGAACTTCACTACTTGGACACTAACCGGTTTGGTGGCCGATTTGTTCGCGGGAATCGCGCTGTTCGCTGACGGCGCACGATCCCTGCGACTGCCCGTTAACCAAGGCAGCCCCCGGACCAATAGGTCCGGGGGCTGCCTTCAGTCGCACTGCCAGGGGCGTGCTAGAACTTCACGGCTGCCGGGTCGTCACTCGGGGTAGCCTCGGTCTCGGCGTTGGTGTCTTCAGCAGCCCCAGCCTCAACGGCGGAAGCCTCTTCTTCGCCGCCGGGGCGGACGAAGTCGCTGAGGTCAACGGTCTTGCCGTCGGTGTCGGTCACGGTGGCCTGGCCCAGGACAACAGCCAAGGCCTTCCGGCGGCGGACCTCGGAAACCATCATGGGAACCTGGCCGCTCTGATCGATGATCTGGGCGAACTGGTTCGGGTCCATGCCGTACTGGCTGGCGGCGCTGACGATGTAGTCGATCAGCTCAGCCTGGCTGACGTTGACTTCTTCCTTTTCGGCAATGGCGTCAAGGATGACTTCGTTCTGGAAGGCGCGGGCCGTGTTGGCCTTGACCTCTTCGCGGTGCTCCTCGGTGTCGTGTTCGCCTTCACCGTGGCCGTTGCCCTCCTTGAAGTGCGCGTCGACCTGCTCGTCGACCACGGAGTCCGGAACCGGAACCGCAATGAGCTCAACGAGCTTGTCCAGGACCTTGTCGCGGGCCTCTACGCCCTGCTCAACAACCTTGGAGTCGGCGGCCTGCTTGGCCAGGTCCTCGCGGAGTTCGGCAAGCGTGTCGAACTCGGAGGCCAGCTGGGCGAAGTCGTCGTCGGCCTCGGGAAGCTCGCGCTCCTTGACGGCCTTGACAACAACCTTCACCTGGGCGGACTCACCGGCGTGGTCACCGCCCACCAGGGTGGTTTCGAAGATGGCGTCCTCGTCAACGCTGAGGCCGGTCACGGCCTCGTCCAGGCCCTCGAGCATGGTTTCCGTGCCCACCTGGTAGGACAGGCCGGACGCGGAATCAACCTCGGCGCCGTCAATGGTGGCGGTGATGTCGATGGTCAGGAAGTCGCCATCGGCGGCCGGGCGGTCCACGGACTTCAGCGTGCCGAAGCGGCCGCGCAGTTCGTCCAGGGCCTTGTCAACGTCTTCGTCGGAGGATTCCGCTGCCGCTACCTCGACCTTGATGCCGGCATAGTCCGGGAGTTCGATCTCCGGACGGATATCGACCTCGGCGTGGAACTTCAGTTCACCGTCCGTGGAGGTGGGGTCCGGAACTTCGGTGATCTCAACCTCGGGACGGCTCAGGGGGCGGATGCCGGATTCCTGGACTGCAGCCTGGTACCAGCCGTTGAGGCCTTCGTTGATGGCCGTCTCCAGGACGTAGCCGCGGCCAACGCGCTGGTCGATCAGCTTGGACGGGACCTTGCCCTTACGGAAGCCAGGGACCTGGATCTGCGAAGCAACAGTCTTGTATGCCTCGTCGATGCTGGGCTTCAATTCCTCAAAAGGGACCTCAACATTGAGCTTGACCCGCGTGGGGGTGAGGTTCTCGACAGCGCTCTTCACGGTCTAAGTACTCCTGGGTTTGTGGGTTGGGTTTCTGCAAACGCATTTTTCTGCCCGGGCCGCTTGCACGGACCGAGCCGCAGAGTCGGGGTGACAGGATTTGAACCTGCGACTTCCTGCTCCCAAAGCAGGTGCTCTAGCCAAGCTGAGCTACACCCCGTAAGTGCACAGGCAAGTCTACGTTCATCCGGGCGTTCTTTGCACATTTGACACGTGGGGCATGAATTAGGTTTAGTTGTATCCGGCTTCAACAGCCAGCCCGAAGAAACGCAGCGCAGCCCGATGCAACAGCTGAGCCGCATTTTTCCGGGGACGTAGCTTAGTGGTAAAGCCTCAGTCTTCCAAACTGATGATGCGGGTTCGATTCCCGTCGTCCCCTCCACATAAGCAGGGCCCCTCAGCTGAGGGGCCCTGCTTTTTTGTTTGGCCGGCTGGGGTCGGCTACTGCTGGCAGCCGGGGCACCAGTAGAGCTTGCGGCCCACCATTTCAGTGATGGCCACCGGCACGGCGCAGACCCGGCAGGGCTGCCCTTCGCGCTTGTACACAAAGTGGGCGTCGCCGCCCGTGGGCAGGAGCGCCCCTGGTTCCCGGTTATCCGGCTCCCAATACACCGGCGGTGTGGTGATGATCCGCCCGTCGCGGACGCCGTCGGCCATTACTGCGGCTGTGTCGTCCCACAACAGACCGGCGGCGCCGCTGGAGAGTCCGGTACCCGGCAGCCACGGATCCAGCCGCTGCCGGAACAGCACTTCGGCCCGGTAGACATTCCCGACGCCGGCAATCACCTTCTGGTCCATCAGCAGCGCGGCGATAGACGTCTTGCGGGACAAAAGGCCCGTCACAAACCGGGTCCTGTCCGCGGGATGGTTGTGCAGCGGATCCGGCCCCAGCCGGGCCAGGACGGCCCGGGCTTCTGCCTCGGTGATGGCGGCGCAGGTGGTGGCACCGCGGAGGTCCGCCCAGCCATGCTTGCTGACCAGCCGGACACGTACGGCGCCGCGGGGCTCGGGAGGTCCCGCGTACTCAACCATCCCGGCGTCGTGGGTATTTTCGGGGTCCTCGAAAACCTCGCGCTCCCCGATCTTCCGCGGGGCGCCGATGCTGGAGGCCCCGCGGAAGGTCGCGTCGCCGCCGAAGTCCCAGGCCCCGTAGAGCCCCAGGTGGACGTGCAGCACCACGGCGTGGTCAAAGTGCAGGAAGAGGTGCTTGCCGTGGGCGCGGGAATCCGTCAGGACCTGGCCGTCCAGCAGGGCCGCGCCGGCAACGAACCGGCCCTGGGGGCTGCTGACGGACAGCGGCTCCCCGGTAAAAACGTCCGCGAACTGTTGCGCCAGGCGGCGGACGGAGTGCCCTTCGGGCACTACTCGATGACCTCGCCGGTGGTTTCGTAAGCCGCGATCTTGCCGATGCGGCGGACGTGCCTTTCGTCGTTGCTGAAGGGCTCAGTCAGGAACGCCTCGATCAGTTCGGTTGCTTCCTCGACGGTGTGCTGGCGGCCGCCCACGGCCACCACGTTGGCGTCGTTGTGTTCGCGTGCCAACGTTGCGGTGGAGTGGTTCCAGGCGAGGGCTGCGCGGACCCCCTTGACCTTGTTGGCGGCGATCTGCTCACCGTTGCCCGAGCCGCCCAGGACGATGCCCAGGGCGTGGATGCCTGCCTGCTGGTCAGCGACGACGGCGAGCGCTGCGTTGATGCAGAAGGACGGGTAGTCGTCCAGGGCGTCGTATTCCTTGGGTCCGTGGTCCACCACGTCGTAGCCCTTGGCCGTGAGGTGGCTGACCAGGTGGGCGCTGAGTTCCATGCCTGCGTGGTCGGTGGCGATGTGTACCCGCGGGAAGGCAGGGGAAGAAGTCACAGCAGTATCCGTTCGTTTCGGCGCCGGGGGGCCAGCAGCACTGGTTCGGGCCAGGGTCAGATCATCAGGGACAAGGTTACTAGGACTCAGGCTCCGGCGCGCGTTCGCCGGGGGTGCCCCCGTGCGCCCTGGCAGCCACCCGGGTCAGGACTTCCGCCAGCCGGGCCGCGGATGCCGGACTGCCGCCGCTGACCGCAAGGTTGCGCCCATCGGTTTGATGCACGACGACGGCGGGGCCGCTGCTGACCAGCATCGCGGCGGTGCCGCTGTGGTTGCGGTAGCCCCACCCGCCGTAGTCGGCGGCGCGGACGTCCGCGGCACTTGCTGTGGAGATCGCGGCCGCCGGCACATCCATGACCGGCAGCACTCCGGCCACCAGGACACGCAGGCCGCGGCGATCGGCCTTGACGCGGGCGCAGAGGAAAGCAGCGCCCACCACAGCGAGGGCAGCCACCAGGGCCCCGAGCCAGGGCAGCGCCACAGCGATCAGCGCGGCCGGGAAGAGGCTTGCCACCGCGATCATCACAAAGACCGAGCTGCGGGCGTGCACCCACATCCGGAACGTGTCCCCCGCAAGCTCCGGGTCAAGCTCGCGGGCGAGGGCACGCTCCAGGGCCCGGTCATCGTCAAGCGACCACTGCCGGTCGGCCTTGAACACGAAGCCCATGATGACACCCAGCGACAACGCCGCCCCGCTGCCCAATGCGAGGACCGTGAGATCCACCCGGGACTCCCGGGCGTCCGCGAGGCCGGCCTGCCCCACCAGCCCGGCCGCCAGGACGCTGGTGATGAACAGGCTCAGGAACAGTCCCGTCCCCATCATGATCCGGCGCATCACAGCGGGCCGGGACAGCGGTGCCGCCTGGAACATCACCAGCCAGCCTGAGGCGATGATGAGCAGCGCGCCGCCGCCTGCATAGGCGCCGAACGGGGCAAAGGAGGCGCCGCCGTCGGCCGTCCAGCTGATGGCTACGGGGTCCGGAAGATCGGGACGCAGCAAGAAGGCGCAGAACACAAAAGCCGCCGCCAGGACCATGGGAAAGCCGACGGCGAAGCGCAGTGCCTTGGTATCCACCGAATCCCGGAACTTTCCCATGCATTAACGCTACTCCCGCCGGACGCCGTGACAGAATGACTTCACTGTGCCGGTGCAGGCCACGGCCCGCCGGCAACCGCAACCCCTTCTGGAGGCCCCACTTGCCAGGTATGAACCTGACTCGCACCGAAGCCCGCGAGCGTGCCGCACTCATCAACGTTGATTCCTACGATGTCATCCTCGACCTGACCAGAGGCGAGAAGGTCTTCGGGACCACCACCACCGTGAAGTTCACGGCAGTGCCGGGTTCCACCACTTTCATCGACGCCGTAACGCATGCCGTGCACAGCATCACGCTCAATGGGCACGCCCTGGATCCTGCGGCAGTGTCCGACGGTATCCGGATCCAGTTGCCGGACCTGGCCGCGGCCAACGAGCTCACGGTGGTAGCCGACGCGCCGTACATGAACACCGGTGAAGGCCTGCACCGCTTTGTGGATCCGGTGGACCACGAGGTGTACCTGTACACGCAGTTCGAGGTTCCCGATTCGCGCCGGATGTTCGCGGTGTTTGAGCAGCCCGACCTCAAGGGCACCTTCAGATTCACGGTCACGGCGCCGTCGCACTGGGATGTCATCTCCAACTCCCCCACCCCCGGCCCGGTGGAAGCCACACCAGGGGACGACGGCGGCGCCCGCTCGGTCTGGACGTTCGCCCCCACACCGCGGCTGTCCTCCTACGTCACCGCCCTGATCGCCGGCCCGTACCAGTCGGTCCGCAGCGAAGTGGCCAGTTCCGACGGCCGCGTGATCCCGCTGGGAGTTTTTGCCCGGAAGTCCCTGATGCAGTATCTCGACGCGGACAACATCTTCGAGCTGACCCGTCAGGGCTTCGAATTCTTCGAGGCGCAGTTCGGCTTCCCGTACCCGTTCGAGAAGTACGACCAGCTCTTTGTGCCCGAGTTCAACGCCGGCGCCATGGAGAATGCCGGCGCGGTGACCATCCTCGAAGGCTACGTATTCCGGAGCAAGGTGACCGGGGCGCAGATCGAGCGTCGGGCCATCACCGTGCTGCACGAACTCGCGCACATGTGGTTCGGCGACCTGGTGACGATGCGCTGGTGGAACGACCTCTGGCTCAACGAATCCTTCGCCGAATACATGTCCCACCTCGCAGCCGTGGAAAACACGTCCTTCACCAGCGCGTGGACAACTTTCGCCTCGGTGGAGAAGTCCTGGGCCTACCGCCAGGACCAGTTGCCCACTACTCACCCGATCTTCGCCGACATCAACGACCTCCAGGACGTGGAGGTCAACTTCGACGGCATCACCTACGCCAAGGGCGCCTCGGTCCTGCGCCAGCTGGTGGCCTGGGTGGGGCCGGAGCAGTTCATGGCCGGGGTCCGGGAGTATTTCGCGAAGCACGCCTGGCAGAACACCGAGCTGAGTGACCTCATGGTGGAGCTGGAGAAGGCCAGCGGCCGCGACCTGGACCAGTGGGGCCGCCTCTGGCTGGAGACTGCCGGCGTCAATACGCTCAAGCCGGAGCTCTCCGTGGACGGCTCCGGGACGCTGACATCCTTCACCATCGTGCAGTCCGCCGTCGAGGAGTGGCCCACCATCCGTCCGCACCGGCTCGCCGTCGGGTTCTACAACCTGAACAGCGCGGGCAAGCTGGAGCGCGTGCACCGCGAGGAGCTCGACGTAGACGGCGAGCGCACCGAGGTGCCGGAGCTGGCAGGCCTGACGCAGCCGGACCTGATCCTGGTCAACGACGACGACCTCGCCTACGCCAAGGTCCGGCTGGACGAGAAGTCCCTCGCCACGGCAACGGCGCACCTGAAGGACTTCAGCGAGAGCCTGCCGCGCACTCTGGTGTGGAACTCCGCCTGGGACGCTGCCCGCGACGGCGAGTCCCCGGCGCGCCGGTATGTGGAGCTGATCCTGGCCAACGTGGCCGCGGAATCGGATTCTTCGGTGATCCTGGTCCAGCTGCGCCAGCTGGCCACGACTCTCAACTTCTATGTGGCCGAGGAGCACCGCAAGGCCACTACTGTCACCGCCGTGGACACACTCTGGGACCTGGCCAGCGCAGCGCCCGGCGGGTCCGACGCGCAGCTGCAGTTTGTGAAGTCGTTTGCCCTGTTGGCCGGCAGCCCGGGCCAGCTGGACACCGTTGCCGGACTGCTGGACGGCACGGCCACCCTGGAGGGGCTGGCCGTGGACCAGGACCTCCGCTGGGAGCTGCTGGCGTCCCTGGTGGCCGGTGGCCGGCGGGGCCAGGCACAGATCGACGCCGAACTGGAGCGCGACAACACTGCCAGCGGACAGAACGCCGCGGCGCTGGCCACGGCCGCCATCCCCACCGCCGAAGCCAAGGCCGCCGCGTGGGACTCGGTGGTGGTCACGGGAGAACTCTCCAATGCGCTCCAGGGTTCAGCGGTTACTGGCTTTATGCGGGTGCTGGACCGTTCGCTGCTCGAGCCGTATGCGGAAAAGTACTTCGAGGCTGTTCCCGGGATCGTGGCAAACCGCACGCACGCACTCGCCCAGCAGATCGTCGTCGGGCTTTATCCGGCACTGCTGACCACGCAGGCAACGGTGGACCGGACGGATGCTTTCCTCGCCGGTCTTCCGGCCGACAGCAGCGCCCTGCGCCGCATGATGCTGGAAAACCGGGACGGCGTGGCCCGGGCGCTACGGGCACGCGCGGCCGACGTGCTGCCGGGCGAAGCCTAGTCCGGCGCCATGGGCCTGGGCGAGCACCACTATTCCCTGACCGTGCAGTGGACCGGCAACCTGGGCGACGGCACGTCGTCGTACCGGGGCTACTCACGGGACCACGACATCCGGATTCCAGGGCTGCCGGTCCTGCCCGGTTCCGCCGATCCGACGTTCCATGGGGACCGTGACCGGTACAACCCGGAGCAGCTGCTCCTGGCGGCGCTGGCGCAGTGCCACATGCTGTCGTTCCTGCATGTGGCGGTGAAGCACGGGGTGGTGGTGACCGACTATCAGGACGACGCCACCGGTGTGATGCGGCTGAACCGCGACGGCAGTGGACAGTTCGAGTCCGTCACGCTGAACCCGAGGGTGACGGTGGCGGACGCGGCCCATGTGGATCTGGCGGAACAGCTTCACCGCGAAGCCAACGCGGTCTGTTTCATCGCCCGGAGCGTCAACTTCCCCGTGCATCATTCGCCCGTGACCGTGGTGGCCTGAGAGGAGTTCACCGCCCGGTCAGCACTTCACCAGCCAGTAGTTCTTGGGCCAGCCGGGCTTCGGTGGCGGGCGTGAGCCCTGCCTTGCGGGGGCGTTCCAGGCCGCGGCGGCGTTCGTCCTCCAGGGTGGCCGCCAGCGTTTCCTGCCAGCGTCTTATGGCCATCCCGGCGGCCTTGGCGGCGGTGTTGCTGCGGTTGCAGAACCCTTCGTGGCCGGGCGGCAGCCACAGCGGGAGGGAATCCGGTCCGGCCCAGTAGTCGATCCCCTGTTCCAGGAGCCACTCCTCCGGGGCATCGAGGGCCTCGCTTTGGTACCCAGCCACTGTTTTGGCCGCCTCGATGTACTCGCCAAAAGGGAACGTGCTCCCCCACTGCGTTCAGCGGCCCCGTCACCCCGCGCTGGGCGGCATCGAGGACCCAGGCCGCGAGGTCCCGCACATCAATGACCTGGGTGGCGTGGCCGGCGATGGCCGGGACCACGGCCGGGGCGTTGTCCCGGGCAAACCTTGCAGGCCAGTAGCCGTACCGGTCCGTTCCATCGCCGGGGCCGCCGATCAGGCCGGCGCGGCAGAGGTGCGCCCTGTCGCCCACAGCTTCCAGGGTTGCCTGTTCAATCGCTGACTTGGATTCCCCGTAGTTCTCCGGGGTGGAGTCCGTGCCGGCTGGCAGCGGTGCCAGCAGGTCAGCGTCCTCAGCCGCTCCCGGCGTCGAAGGGTCTGCGTAGACGGAGCAGCTGGACACAAACGTCCAGTGGGCAGCCCGGTGGGCCAGGGCGGCCAGCGCCCCCGTGGCCAGGACAGGATCGCGGGCCACGTCAATGACCGCATCCCACTCCCCTGCCACCTGTGCGTAGCTGTTCGCGCCGAGTGAACGGTCCGCTTTTACCCACCGGACACCGGCTGGCGGTTCCGTCGCGGATCCGCGGGCAAGGCACGTGACTGTGTGACCTGCGGAAACGGCCTGCCGGGCGATTTCAGACGAGAGAAAGGCGGTTCCGCCCAGAATGAGGATGCGCATGGGGCCACGCTACGGCGCTAGGGTTGAAAGAGAATAGAGCCTTATGCCGCGGGCGAACCTGTGCATGGGCCGACGTCATCCCCCGGCCGCCGCCGGTGACCCCCCAAGGAGTTTTGCCTCTATGTTCAGCACGATGTCGCTTACACCCCCGCCCCTCACCTCGCAGCCCAACGGCGTCAGCATCACAGGCATCGCGATCAGCCTTGGCGTCGGAATCGCCGTTTGGTTGGTGGCGACGTTCGTGATTTCGCGGATCACCAAACGCGTGGCTGCGGGTACCAACTTCTTCAAGAAACCACATTTCAAGTGGGTCGCCCCGGCGCTGCGGGCACTGGACCATGAACGCCGCGTGCAGCGGGCGGAAACCATCGGTTCCCTGCTCAACAGCATCGTGGGCGTACTGGTGGCCGTGATCACCATCATGTATGTGCTGCAGAACCTGGACATCAACATCGCCCCGCTGCTGACCAGCGTGGGAATCCTGGGTATCGCCATCGGTTTTGGCGCCCAGCAGCTGATCCGCGACTTCCTCGCCGGCATCTTCATCACCATCGAGGACCAGTACGGGATCGGCGACGTCATCGAAACCAGCGAAGTAGTGGGTGTGGTGGAGTCCATGGGGCTGCGCATCACCCGGGTCCGCTCGGAGGACGGCGCCATCTGGTACCTCCGCAATGGCGAGATCCTTCGCGTCGGCAACCGTTCGCAGGGCAACTACGTTCCGGTGCCGGACTCCCCTGCGGCCGAGCCGGACACTGCCCTGAGTGCGCCCGCCACCGAGGCGAAAAAGACAGAGCAAAAGGCCGGAGAATAGAGACATGACCACACCCGCAGAGCCGCAGCAGCCACGCCAGCTCATGCAGAACGATCCCTTCAGCCAGCCCGGCTACACGGAGAACTTCTACGATGCCGTGGGCGGACACGAGACGTTCGTCAAGCTGATCGATGTCTTTTACGACGGCGTCGCAACGGATCCGCTGTTGCGCCCGATGTACCCGGAGGAGGACCTCGAACCGGCCAAACGGCGGTTCCTGATGTTCCTGGAGCAGTACTGGGGCGGCCCCACCACGTACGGCGAGGAACGCGGCCACCCTCGCCTGCGGATGCGCCACATACCGTTCCGGGTCACGCCGGAAGCAAAGGACCGCTGGCTGTTCCACATGCGGACGGCCGTCGACGCCCTGGAACTGCCTCCCTTGTACGAGGGAACGCTCTGGGACTACATGGACCGTGCCGCGTTGTCCATGGTGAACAGCCCGTCGGAGGCCTGACGCGGCCTTCGGGCTTAGCGCATGGGCGCGTACGACGGCGGCTGGCCGGGTACTAGAGGCCGCTGCCGGTCCGTGCCAGGACGTGGCCGCGTGGACCACTGAGGCGGAACCAACGGCCCGCCCGGTACAGCTTCTGGTCCGCGTCTGCGAGGAATCCCAGGGTGAGGGCCGCGAAGGCGGCTCCTGCCGGAAGGCCGGAGTCATCAAGGGCACGGCCCCACACAGCGGCGCGGGCGTTGTTGACGATCAGCGCCCCCGGCTGGGCGGGCATGATGCCCGCCACTTCGGTGATGCCGGCTTCGGCCGCGCGCCGGAGTTCGGCATCCGACAACGCACCCACCAGTTCCCAGCCGGTGCGCGGTGCGCCGACGCCTGTCCACGATTCGGTGACTGTGGATGGCGGAACCGGCAGCTCGACGTCGTCCTCCCCTGCCCTGGCAAGCCGGTCAAGGACGGCTGAGAGCGGTACCGTAACGTCAATCGCGGAAGGTTCCGCCAGCGCCATGGTGCGCAGGCCCAGGATGGTGGGGGTGGATTCGCCCAGCAGGCGGGGCCGCAGAATGCACACGTAGGCCGCGAGGACGGAACCTGCGGCCTGAAGCCGGATGGCGCCGTCGTCGACCGTCTTGGCACGGGTGGTGAATGTTCGCAGATCGGCGAGATCACGCGGGTCGGCGAACCGGAAGGACTTCGTAAGTAGGTCAGACACATTAAGAACACTACCGGCTGAAGCTTGGTTGAGCAGCGGCGGGGCGGCGTCTAGAGTCGATCCATGACTGAAGCCGAAACCGGACTGCTGGCGCCACCCAGCGGCGACCCCACCGAAACGCTCATCCAGCTCCTTGACCTTGGTGAGCTTGAGGGCGCCCGGACGGATGAGGACATCTTCCTTGGCCCATCGCAGCAGCAGCCCCGGCAGCGTGTGTTCGGCGGCCAGGTGCTGGCCCAGTCGTTGGTCGCTTCCATGAGGACGGTGGACCCGGAACGGTTTGTCCATTCCATGCATGGCTATTTCCTCCGGCCCGGCGACGCCAACAAGCCCATCACGTTCGGTGTCCAGCGCCTGCGTGACGGCCGGTCCTTTTCGGCGCGGCGTGTCCATGCCTACCAGGAAGGGGTGCCCATCCTTTCGATGATCGCGTCTTTCCAGGACCTGGACGAAGGCCTCAACCACGAATCCAAGATGCCCGCCGGCATTCCCGATCCTGAGTCGCTGCCCAGCACGGCCGACCTGCTGGGCAAGTTCGACCACCCCATCGCCCAGCACTGGGCTTACGAGCGGCCCTTTGACATCAGGCATGTCGACCCGCCGCTCTACGTTTCGGCCAAAGGCAAGAAGGAGGCCCGGAACGCCGTCTGGATGAAGACGTTCGGGCCCATGCCCGATGATTCAAACCTGCACCGGGCCGCCCTGGCCTACGCCAGCGACTACACGCTGCTGGAATCCATCCTGCGCCGCCATGGCCTGAGCTGGATCACGCCCGGCATGAGTGTCGCCAGCCTCGACCACGCCATGTGGTGGCACCGTCCCGCCCGGGTGGACGAATGGCTGCTCTACGTCCAGGAATCCCCCAGCGCCCAGGGAGCCCGCGGCCTCGCAACGGGCAAAATTTTCAACCGGGCCGGGCAGCACGTTGCCTCGGTGGCGCAGGAGGGCATGGTCCGGGTTCCCACCGACCTGAAAAACAAGGTAGTTGGCGCATTCCAGTCCAAAGTCCTGGAGCACCAGATCCGCAAGGCCGGGCGGAACTGAGGCTGAGCGGGCTGACCGAGCCGGCTGACTGAGCCGGCTGACTGAGCCGGCTGGCAGCAGAAAGGCCGGCACCCCTGACGGGGTGCCGGCCTTCTTTGCGATCAGTCGCGGGTGAGGCGGCGGTGCGTCACGCGGTGCGGCTTGGCCGCATCGGGTCCGAGCCGTTCCACCTTGTTCTCCTCGTAGGATTCGAAGTTGCCCTCGAACCAGTACCACTTGGCGGGGTTTTCCTCGTCGCCTTCGTAGGCCAGGATGTGTGTGGCCACCCGGTCCAGGAACCAGCGGTCGTGCGATACCACCACGGCGCAGCCGGGGAACTCCAGCAGCGCGTTTTCAAGGCTGCTGAGGGTTTCGACGTCGAGGTCGTTAGTGGGTTCGTCAAGGAGCAGCAGGTTACCGCCCTGTTTGAGCGTCAGTGCAAGGTTGAGGCGGTTGCGCTCACCGCCGGAGAGCACCCCGGCCTTCTTCTGCTGGTCCGGACCCTTGAAGCCGAAAGCGGCAACGTAGGCGCGGGACGGCATTTCGACCTGGCCCACCTGGATGTAATCGAGGCCGTCCGAAACAACTTCCCACAGGGTCTTGTTCGGGTCGATGCCGCCGCGGCTCTGGTCCGCGTAGGAGATCTTGACCGAATCGCCGATCTTCAGCTCGCCGCCGTCGAGCGGCTCCAGGCCAATGATGGTTTTGAACAGCGTGGACTTGCCCACGCCGTTGGGGCCGATGACGCCGACGATGCCGTTGCGGGGAAGCGTGAAGGACAGCCCGTCGATCAGAGTGCGGTCGTCGAAGCCCTTCTGCAGGTTCCTGGCTTCCAGAACCAGCCCGCCCAGGCGCGGGCCCGGCGGGATCTGGATCTCTTCGAAGTCAAGCTTGCGCGTGCGGTCAGCCTCGGCAGCCATCTCCTCGTAGCGGGCCAGACGGGCCTTGGACTTGGTCTGGCGGCCCTTGGCGTTGGAGCGTACCCACTCGAGTTCCTCGGTGAGGCGCTTGGCCTGCTTGGCGTCCTTCTTGCCCTGGACTTCCAGGCGGGCCCGCTTCTTCTCCAGGTACGTGGAGTAGTTGCCTTCGTAGGGGTACAGGTGGCCGCGGTCAACCTCCGCGATCCATTCCGCGACGTGGTCGAGGAAGTACCGGTCGTGGGTTACGGCCAGGACTGCGCCGGCGTAGCTGGAGAGGTGCTGTTCCAGCCACAGCACGCTCTCGGCGTCGAGGTGGTTGGTGGGCTCGTCCAGGAGCAGGAGGTCGGGCTTCTGCAGCAGGAGCTTGCAGAGGGCCACGCGGCGGCGCTCACCGCCGGAGAGCAGCGTCACGTCGGCGTCCGCGGGCGGGCAGCGGAGGGCGTCCATGGCTTGCTCGAGCTGGGAGTCGAGATCCCAGGCCTCAGCAGCGTCAATGGCCTCCTGCAGCTGACCCATTTCTTCGAGCAGGACGTCGAAGTCAGCGTCGGGGCTGGCCATTTCCTCGGAGATCTCGTTGAAGCGCTGGATCTTGCCGTAGATCTCGCCAACGCCTTCCTGGACGTTGCCCAGGACAGTCTTTTCCTCGTTCAGTGGCGGTTCCTGCAACAGGATCCCCACGGTGTAGCCGGGGCTGAGCCGGGCCTCACCGTTGGAGGGGATGTCCAGTCCGGCCATGATCTTCAGGATGGTGGACTTACCGGCACCGTTCGGGCCAACAACACCGATTTTGGCGCCCGGGAAGAACGACATGCTTACGTTGTCAAGAATGAGTTTTTCGCCAACTGCCTTGCGGGCATTGGTCATTGTGTAGATAAATTCCGCCATGGTTCCAAATCTAGTGGGTTGGCGGGCTTAACTCACATTCGAGGCGTCAGGCAGCCGCTCCCACGAAACACTTGCCGCTGGCCAGGACCGGCAGAACGATAACGGTGACCTTGCCGTCGCGGACCTGTCCCACCACGCAGTCGGTGCCCTGCAACACAGCGGCCTCAATGGCATCAGCTTCCAGCCCGGTAGGCGTCCGGCTCGCCGACACTTCGAGCGCCGGCGGGGAAATCCCGGCGCCGGTCAGGGCATCTGTCACCTGGGCTGTGGCCGGCTTTGGTGTCCCCGCCGCCAGCTTCCCCAGCGCATCCGTCACAGTCTGTTTCATCGCCACGATGGCCGGATCCTCCGCCGGGGACGTGGCGGCGGGCTGGGTGGAGCCCGTGGTTGCCAGCCCCGAGGGGGTTGCCACTTCGCCGGGCGTGGCAGCGCCAGTGCCGGTCGCCGTTGGGGAGCCGCCGGTGCAGGCCGCAAGCGCAAGAACCATCAGGAGGCTTCCGGCGAGCGCCGCGGGCGCCCGACCCGCAGCTGGCCCAAACCGACGGGAACGGGTGGCCCGGCTGGTGATGGGGGTTGCCTGCCGGGTGTCCGTCGCGCGATTCATGCCGCCATTCTGCCACGCGGCCAAGCCTGGGACGGAACGGTGCCGGCGCGGGCGGACTGCCGGCCCCGGGCCCGCCCGCGTCCCGCGCGGTATCCAGCGCCAGCACTTTCAGACGGTGGCTCCGGCGAGCTCGCCTGTTTCAGCGTCCACCGGAATGCGGTTGCCGTCTGCATCCTCGTGGAAGACTCCCAACGCTGCAGCGTCATCGTCCGTGTGCTCTCCTTCTTCCGGGTCTCCGCCGTCGTCGTCAGGATCAGCGGGGCCGACGCCGCCGCCTTCCGCTGACGCCTCCTGCCCTGCCGCGCCGTTGTCTGAGACGAGGTGCAGTCCGGTATCGCTGGTTCGGATGTAGTTGGCCGAACCACGCTTGAGGTCGTGACCCACGGAATCCGCATCGATTTCGGCCGAATGGTAGACCCGGCCGTCTTTCTCCCAGCTGCGCAGCTTGAGCCGGCCAACGACGATGACGCACTGGCCCTTTTTGATACTGCAGGCCATGTTCCCGGCAAGCTGACGGTAGCCCTGGACGTTGAACCAGTTGGTGTGGCTGTCCACCCAGGTACTGGTGGCACGGTCAAAACGCCGCGCCGTTGAACCGAGGCGGAACGAGGCGGTGCCAACGCCGCCCGGAGTTGTGGAGGTCTTGATATCCGTGGCAACGAAGCCCCGGAATGTTTGGTAGTCAGTCATCATCTTGTCCTGTCTCGAAAGGTAGCGCCTTAGCGGCAGAACCAGCTTCGCGCGGACAGCACCGGGTCGCGAGAGACAAGTTCGCGTATGTGCACAACCCTTCCCGAAACTGCCTTGTTGAGGACAAGTAACCGGCAGCGGGCGACGCTGACGCTGCTGCACGTCGGGGCAATGTAGACTTTTGATGCGCCGGATCCATGGTCGTGGCGCCACGTGCCCCAGTAGCTCAGGGGATAGAGCAGCGGCCTTCTAATCCGCCGGTCGGGGGTTCGATTCCCTCCTGGGGCACAAGTTGTTGAGCCAGCACCTCCGTTACGGATGCGCCGGTCAGCGAAGAACACCCCCGGTCTTCAGACCGGGGGTGTTCTTCGTTGTGTGGCTGGTGTGAAATTGCCGTTTCTCAGGCGTAAGGCAGGACGAGTTCCGCGTAGCGGGCCTTGACGGTTTCCATGACAGCGTCTCCGTCGGCGTCCCAGATCTCCTGGTTGAAGATTTCAACTTCGATGTCCCCGGTGTACCCGGCGTCCCTGACCCAGGTGCTGATCGTGGCGAAGTCTATGACGCCGTCGCCCATAAAGCCCCGGGACAGCAGCGGATCGGCCGCTATGGGCATGTTGAAGTCACACACCTGGTAGGAGGCGATGCGCCCTTCCCTGCCGGCGCGTTCGATCTGCGCCTTCAGCTCCGGGTCCCACCAGACGTGAAACGTGTCGACGGCGATGCCCACGGCCTGCGCATCAAACGGGGTTGCGAGATCCAGAGCCTGGCCCAGGGTCGAAATGACGGCGCGGTCCGCTGCGTACATCGGGTGCAGCGGTTCCAGCACCAGCCGGATGCCCTGCTCCGAGGCGAACGGGACAAGATCGGCAAGTCGGTCGGCGACGCGCTGGCGGGCAGCCACCACGTCCTTCTCCCCCGGCGCCAGTCCGCCGACCACCAGGAAGAGTTCGCGGGTGTCCAGCGCAGCCGCTTCGAGAACGGCCGCGCGGTTGTCCGCCAGGGCGGCGGCCTGGCCCTCGGCGTCGGGCGCTGTCAGGAAGCCGCCGCGGCACAGGGAGGAGACACGGAGGCCGGCATCCTTGATCAGCTTGGCGGCTTTGTCCAGCCCTGCTTCTTGAACCCGGTCTCGCCACGGGGCGATCGCGGGGATTCCGGCGCGGACACAGCCATCAACCACTTCGGCAAGCGTCAGCTTCTTGGTGGTGGCGCTGTTCAGGGAAAGCCGTGAAAAAGGGGACCGTTCTGAATTAGATGTCATACTCCCACTCCGTTGATACGCAGGTAGTCGGACATCCGGAAGGCGGCGAGGGCCGGGTCCTTCAGCAGCCCTGCCTGGTCAGCCAGCTCGAACGTTTTGGCCAGGTGCACCACGGAGCGGCCGGAGTGCAGGCCGCCCACCATCTGGAAGCCGGGCTGCTTGCCGTTGAGCCAGGACATAAAGGCGATCCCGGTCTTGTAGTAGAACGTGGGGGCACTGAAGATGTGCTTGCCGAGCTCGCGGGTGGAGTCCAGGATGGCGCGCGCTTCCTCAGCCTTGCCGGCGTCGTACTTCTGCAGCGCAACCGATGCGGCAGGGTAGATCGCAGCGAAGATGCCCAGCAGCGCGTCCGAATGGTGGCTGCCGTCGCCGTCGATCAGTTCCGGGTAGTTGAAGTCGTCGCCGGTGTAGAGGCGGACCCCTTCCGGCAGGGCAGCGCGCAGGGCAACCTCGTGGGAAGCGTCCAGCAGGGAGACTTTCACGCCGTCCACCTTGTCCGCGTGCTCGCGGACAAGGGACAGAAAGGTCTCGGTCGCGGCAGCGACGTCGTCCGAACCCCAGTACCCGGCCAGCGCGGGATCGAACATGGTCCCGAGCCAGTGCAGGATGACGGGCTGGTCAACTTCCTGCAGCAACGTGGAGTAGACGTGCAGGTAGTCGTCCGGACTGTTGGCCACGCGGGCCAGCGCCCGGGAAGCCATCAGGATGATCTTGGGTCCGGCTTCACTGACGACGGCGATCTGCTCGCGGTAGGCGTCCAGGACAGCGGCGAGTCCTGCGCTGCCGGTGGGCAGTGTGGCGAGGTCCAGCTGGTCGGTGCCTGCGCCGCACGAGACGAGGTCGCGCACGGTCTTCCCGGCGGTAGCGGGGCCACCGGCAGCGACCACCGAAGCGGCCTCAACACCGGTGCGTTTGATGAGCTGCTGGGTTGCGGCCCAGTCCAGGCCCATGCCGCGCTGGGCAGTGTCCATGGCGTCGGCGACACCGAGGCCGTAGGACCAGAGTTCGTGCCGGTACGCCAGGGTGGCATCCCAGTCGAGGCTGGCCGGGGCACCTGGCGTGTTGTCCGCCAGGACCTCGGGAATGACGTGCGCGGCGGCGTAGGCACGCCGCGACGTGAGTGGGGCGGTGGGGCGGGCCCACGACACGCCGCCCTGGAGGCGGTACTCGCGGGTGCCGCCGTCGTGGGTGGGAAGAATCAGGGAAGTCATCAGAGCGTGATCTCCGGGATGTCGATGGTGCGGCGTTCGTCGTTGGACTGCAGGCCAAGCTCGGCGAGCTGGACGCCGCGGGCAGCGGACAGCAGGCCGAAGCGGTGCTCGCGGCCGGCTACGACATCGCGCAGGAACTCTTCCCACTGCAGCTTGAAGCCGTTATCCAGCTCGGCGTTGGCAGGGACTTCCTGCCACTGGCTGCGGAAGGATTCCGTGACGGGCAGGTCCGGGTTCCAGACGGGCTTGGGGGTGTGGGCACGCTGCTGGGCCACGCACTTGTTGAGTCCGGCAACGGCCGAACCGTGCGTTCCGTCGATCTGGAATTCCACAAGCTCGTCGCGGTAGACGCGGACAGCCCAAGAGGAGTTGATCTGGCCGATGACCGGCTCGCCCGCCGGGGTTTCGAGTTCGAAGATGCCGTAGGAGGCGTCGTCCGCAGTGGCCTTGTACTCCTTGCCTGCCTCGTCCCAGCGGGCCGGGATGTGGGTGGCGGTCTTGGCATTGACGCTCTTGACCTTGCCGATGATGCCTTCGAGGACATAGTTCCAGTGGCAGAACATGTCCGTGGTCATTCCGCCGCCGTCTTCCTTGCGGTAGTTCCAGGACGGGCGCTGCGCTGCCTGCACGTCGCCTTCGAAGACCCAGTAACCGAATTCGCCGCGGATGGAGAGGATGCGGCCGAAGAAACCTTCGTCAACCAGGCGGCGCAGCTTGACCAGACCCGGCAGGTACAGCTTGTCGTGAACAACGCCTGCGGTAACGCCGGCTTCCTTGCCGATCCGGGCCAGCTCGATGGCTTCTTCGAGCGATTCGGCTGTGGGCTTCTCCGTGAAGATGTGCTTGCCGGCCAGCATGGCCTTCTTCAGGGTGGCGGCACGGAGGCTGGTCATGGACGCGTCAAAGATGATGTCCACCGAAGGATCGTTGATCACGGAATCCAGGTCCGTGGTCCATTCGGCCACCTTGTGGAGCTCGGCGAGCTCGCGGATCTTGGCTTCATTGCGGCCCACCAGGATCGGCTCCACCTGGACCCTGGTGCCGTCCTCCAGCGTGAAGCCCCCGGCGTCGCGGATGGGAAGGATGGAACGCAGCAGGTGCTGGCGGTAACCCATCCGGCCGGTGATGCCATTCATGGCGATACGGATCGTCTTTGTTTCGAAGCCCATGTGTCCTCCACGGTGAGTGAGCAGTGTTACTCAAACTGAATTGGGAAAGCGCATTCCCACTGCATCCATCATGCACCGCGCCCCTTCGGGTTGGCAAGCGCTTTCCCAAAGTATCCTCAAACTGCCATACTGAAAGCGGCGCTAACGGCGCTGAAAGTCTGTACGAACGGGAGAAGTTGTGGCTGCAAGTACCCTCACCGAGGTGGCCCGGCTGGCGGGCGTGTCGCCGGCCACCGCCTCCCGCGTGCTGAACGGCTCCGCCCGGATACCCGGCAAGGATATTGCGGACCGGGTGCGCCAGGCCGCCGAATCCCTCGGCTACATTCCGAACGCCCAGGCGCAGGGGCTGGCCAAGTCCAGCTCGGGGCTGATCGGGCTGATCGTGCATGACATTGCCGATCCGTACTTCGCAGCCATTGCCCGCGGCGTCCAGGATGCCGCGAGGGAACAGCACAAGATGGTGCTGCTGGCCACCACCGGGGGCGGTCCGGACAGTGAGAAGGAGGCCGTGGCTGCCTTCGCCGCACGCCGCGCCGATTCCATCGTGATCGCAGGATCACGGACCTCCCGCACCGAGGACCTGGAAGGCAACACCGAACTCGCTGCGGAACTGGACCGATACTGCCGCAACGGCGGCCACGTGGGCGTGATCGGCCACGGGATTGTGGGGGCCGCGACAGCGGACGGCTACCACGTGGTGAGGGTGCCCAATGAGGAGCTGGCCGCGCAGCTCGCAACTGAGCTGGCCGCGTCGCGGGAAGAAGACTTCGTGATCGTCGGCGGCCCGGAAGGGCTGTTCACCTCCGACGACCGGATCCGCGGGTTCCAGCGTGGCCTCGCCAGCGCCGGCCTGCCTGCCGCGGACCTCATCCGCACGGACTTCACCCGTGCGGGCGGCTTCGAGGCCGGCCTCGCCCTGGCTGCACGGATCACAGCGTCCCAACCCGGGACCGCGGCAAAACGGCTCTGCATCTTTGCCGTCAACGATGTTATGGCCATCGGGGCCGCCGCCGCGCTGCGCTCCCAGGGACTGCGGATCCCGCGCGACGCCGCCGTTGCCGGTTTCGACGATATTGAGACTCTGCGCGATTTCCGGCCGGCCCTCTCCACGGTGCACCTTCCCCTGGAGGAGATCGGACGGCAGGCCGCCAGCAGCGCAGCCGGCCCGTCCGCCGACGATGCCGGATCGCCCCCGATAACCGGCCAGGTCATACTCCGGCGCAGCACCGAAGTGGCACACCCGAGCAGCGCCGAGTCGGTGGCCTGACCAGCATGACTGACGGGCCCGTCCCCGGCCTGACGACGGCCGCGGCGCAGTGGAACGGCGTCGAGCGCTTGTTCAGCCGCCCCGGCGAACCGTCCCGCTGCTGGTGCCGCTTCTTTGCCCTCACCGGTCCGGAGTACTCCGCGCTGGGGCCGGCCGGCCGCAAGGCACAGTTGAAGGAAAAGTTCGACGGCGGCTCCCCCGCCCCCGGCGTCCTCGCCTTTGTCGACGGTCAGCCCGTGGGCTGGTGTGCCGTGGAGCCACGGACCTGTTATCCCCGAGTGCTCCGCTCCCGCGTGCTGCGGCTGGCTGAGGAACCAAGGCCGCCCGATTCTGAAACAGCATCACCGGATGCGTCCGGCGGGGTGTGGTCAGTGACCTGCTTCGTGGTCGCCGCCGGCCACCGCCGGAGGGGTGTGGCAGCCGCGCTGCTGCGCGCCGCCGTCGAGCATGCCCGGCTCAATGGTGCCGACGTTGTGGAAGGCTACCCGGTGGACCGCGAGCAGCGGCCCAACGCAGGACCCGCAGACCTTTACCACGGCACGCTGAACCTCTTCCTGCGCGCCGGGTTCGCCGTGGTCAGCAGCGCCGTCCCGGGGCGGGGCGTGGTGCGCCTGGGCCTCACCGGACCTAAGGGAGCGTAAGGATCAGCGGCCCATCGGCAGTGATGGCCACTGTGTGTTCGCTGTGGGCAGCCCGGCGGCCATTGGCGGAACGCAGCGTCCATCCGTCGTCGTCCTGGTAGTAGTCGTCCTTGCGGCCCAGGATCAGCATGGGCTCGATGGCGATGACCAGCCCCTCGGTGAGCTTGATCCCCCGTCCCGGCCTGCCGTCGTTGGGCACGGGCGGTTCGGCGTGCATGGTGCTGCCGATCCCGTGGCCGCCGTGGTCAGCCAGCAGACCGTAGCCCGCCCGCCGCGCGGCGCCGCCGATGGCGTAGGCAAGATCGCCCATTTTGTTGCCGATCCGGGCTGCCTCGATCCCACGGGCCAAGGCGGCATCCGTGGCATCAATGAGGGCCTGGTCCACAGGATCGGGTGTTCCCACAATGAAACTGACGGCCGCATCGCCGCACCAGCCCTCCAGGAATGCCCCGCAATCCACGCTGAGCAGGTCACCGTCCTGGAGTTTGTAGCCGTCGGGGATTCCGTGGACCACGGCGTCATTCACACTTGTGCAGATCACGCCGGGAAACGGAACTGGGGCCCAGCGGGGGTGGTAGTCCAGGAAGGCCGGTGTGGCTCCCGCCGTGGCAATCGTCTCGGCGGCCAGCGCATCGAGGTCACGCAGGGTGACACCCACTCCGGCGGCCTCACGCACCGCCGTCAGCGTATTGGCCACCACCCGCCCGGCTTCGCGCATGAGGGCAATCTGCTCGGGAGTCTTGATCATGGACATACAGGGAACCTCCGACGTCGGGTGGCACGGTTCACGGGAACGTGCAGTTTGTCTGGTCCCACTCTAGAGCCGTCCCGCTGAGGATGGACCCGCCGACATCCACGCCGCCGGCACCTCGCTAAAGTTGCACCATGGACCGAATGTCGCCGAATGACGAATCGCTGGACACGGAGGCAACGGTCACGGAAGCTCCGGCCACGGACAGTCCGAACCGCGAGTTGCTGGATGCCGTGCGGGCGGCGCTGCGGGAGCGGACGGACCCGGTGCGGGCCACTGGCGCCCAGGCGTACATGAAGTCCACTCTGCCGTCACTGGGCGTCAGAGTCCCGGAAGTCAGGCGGCTGGCGCTGGCCGCTGCTTCCGTCCATCCCGTTACGTCGGCGGGCCAGTTGCGGGCAACGGTGCTGGAACTCTGGCGCGGCTCCACAGTACGCGAGGAACGCTATGCGGCCATTGACCTGACAAGCCTCCGGTTGGTGGCCCGTGACCAACTGATGCTCCCTGTCTATGAGGAGATCATCCGCACCGGCGCGTGGTGGGATTTCGTGGATGGGGTGTCGCATCGTATCGGCGGGCTTCTTCAGGCCCACCGGCCCATGATGACCGAAGTCCTGCTGGCCTGGAGTACAGACCAGGACTTCTGGATCAGGCGGTCGGCCATCACCTCGCAGTTGAAGGCCAAGGCCAGCACGGATCAGGACCTGCTGCGGGCTGTCATTGAGCCGAACCTGGCGGACCCGGAGTTTTTCATCCGGAAGGCCATTGGCTGGGCGCTCCGTGAATACGCCAAAACGGATCCGGAGTGGGTACACGATTTCGTGGTGGAAAAGGGCACGCGGTTGAGTCCGCTGTCCCGGAAGGAAGCCTTGCGGCACCTGGAACAGGGCACGACGGCGGGAATCACCGGCGCCGGATAACCGCGCCTGCGGAGACTAGATGACGGGGCGTTCGGTCACCGGTTCGGCCGACTTCCGGAAGAGCCTTTTGGTGTCTGGATCCATGAAGATCAGGTACATGGCAAAAAGCAGGCCGGTAATCGCCGCCGCGAAGCGGGCCAGCACCAGGGCAAGTCCCAAGTCCTCGGTCTGGAGGTAGGGAAATACTTCCAGCTGGTCAGAAATGGCGTAGATCATGAAGAACGACACGATGAAGTACAGGGCCTTCACCTGCCAGTCATTTCGGATGCCTGTCACCGCGAACAGCGGGATGAGCCACACCACGTACCAGGCCTGGATCATCGGCGCCAGCACCACGATGGCCGCAAACCCCAAGGTGAGGCGGCGGATCAGCCGCTCATGCTCACCCCTGAAGATCTGGAAGGCGACGACGCCTACGGCAAGTAGTTTGCCGGCGTCGAACACCCAGTCGGCGAGCGTCCACCCGTCAAGGCCGAAGGCGTTCGAAACGGAAGCGACCACCAGCCCCACCAAGCCCACCGGCGCGTACCAAATGAAGAGGCTGCCGGGGGCGGACAGCCCATTGATCCAGCCGAAGCCGAACCCGTTGACGAGGCTCAGGACGTACAGAATGGCCAGGCTCAGCCCTCCGGTCAGTCCCCAGAACAGGAATTTCCGCGGCCAGCCGGCGTTCTTGCCTGCCCAGATCAGGCCGATGAACGGCAGGAAAACGATAGTGATGGGCTTGACAGCGATGGAAAGGGTGACGAGGACTATGCCCAGGACCATGCGCCTGGTGGCCGCGTAGTACAGCCCGGCAAGGGCCAACCCGATCATGAGGGCATCGTTGTGGACGCTGGCGATGAAGTTGGTGAGGAACAGGGGGTTGGCCGCAGTGAGCCACAAAGCGCGGTGCGGATTGACGCCGTGAAGCACGGCCAGCTTGGGCACGTAGATGACACAGAGGACCACACCAAACAGCGCCACGAGCCTGAAAAGCATCACGCTGGCCTCGGGCTGGACGTTGGTGGACCAGACCACAAACTGCTCGATCCACAGAAACAGCTGGCCGTACGGCACGGGAGCTTCAGTCCACTGTTTGTCGGCGCCAAGCTGGAAATAGTTGGACAACGCCGAGATGCCGTTCTCGTAGGGGTTGAACCCCTCCACCATCAGCCTGCCCTGACCAATGTAGGCATACACGTCGCGGCTGAAGAGCGGGACGGTGAACATCAACGGCAGGCCCCATGCTGCGATGGCCTGCAGCGTTGCCTTCCGCGCCGCCGGCCCCCACACGCGGACCCGCTGGCCGAGCCTCAGCCAGGAGCGGACCAGGAGCATGCCGCCTACCGCAACCAGCACGATGGCCAGGGCAACGCCGATGGCCTCCGTCCGCATCCAGATAAAGATCGGTACGCGGCGGAGTTCGGAAACGGGGGCCAGCCAGCCGACGCCGAGGGATCCGAACACCATAAGGACCGAGCCGACAAGACCGGCAAGGATGGGGGACCTGGCGTTATCCACTTCTGCCGCACCGGGCTCCGGGATCACGCTGGCCGCCATCTCCCCCGTTGCAGGCACAGGCGCCGTCATCTCAGGATTGTCCAATCTCTTTACACTCGGCGCTTCAGCCCCCGCGGGCGGCGGTGGCCGCCCGGGCCGCGCAGACACAGCACAGCGGCAAAATCCTCGCCCCCATGTACCCGAAATCCTAGCATCGGACGGTTGCGCCGGAGCTAAACGGTAGGCTGGTCCGGTGCCTATATCTAACGAACGCATCGTCTGGATCGACTGCGAAATGACCGGCCTGGACATCAAGAACGACGCCCTGATCGAGGTGGCGGCGCTGGTGACGGACTCAGAGCTCAACATTCTCGGCGACGGTGTGGACGTGGTGATCAAGCCTGAGGATGCTGCCCTCGCCCAGATGAACGACTTCGTGAGGGACATGCACACCCGGTCCGGGCTGCTCAAGGAACTGCCGCACGGCAAGACCATGGCCGAGGCCGAAGCCGCCGTGATGGAATACATCGAAAAGTGGGTGCCGGACCCGCGCAAGGCACCGCTGGGCGGCAACTCCGTTGGAACAGACCGCGTCTTCCTCTCCCGCGACATGCCGGCCGTTGTGGAGCACCTGCATTACCGCGTGATCGACGTGAGCACCATTAAGGAACTCTCCCGCCGCTGGTTCGCCCGGGCCTACTTCCAGTCCCCCGCCAAGAAGGGCGGCCACCGCGCCCTGGGTGACATCCAGGATTCCATCGACGAGCTCCGCTACTACCGCGAGGCGGTTTTCGTTCCCGCTCCCGGGCCTGACAGCGCCACGGCCCGCGAAGTCGCCCAGCGCATCACTGCCTCGCCGGGCACAGCAGGTATTCCGAAAAAGTAATCTGCGCCACGTTTGGCGGAAATTTTCGCAAAAACCCCAAAAGTGGCGCAAGCACCGTCAAACAGCAGGTAAGCTATTTGAGTTGCCTTTCCAGAGCACCGGACCACCGGGAAATCTGTGGGGCACATGGTGGGCTTAGCTCAGTTGGCAGAGCGCCTGGTTGTGGTCCAGGAGGTCGCGGGTTCAACCCCCGTAGCTCACCCTCATAGGGCGGCAGTAAAAGCCGTCCATTTGGAGGCCGTACCGGATATCCGGTACGGCCTCCATTTTTTTGCATATCCGCCGGCGCCACGCCGCACGCACGAAGGGCCGCCTGACATGACAGTTCTGCCAATCACCGTCTGGGGTGAACCGGTGCTGCACCGCCGCGCCGCCGAGGTGGAGGTTTTCGACGACGAACTGCGCACCCTGATCGCGGACATGTTTGAAACAAACGAGGCGGCCAACGGCGTGGGCCTGGCGGCGCCGCAGGTCGGTGTGGGCAAAAGAATCTTTGTGTACAAGTACGCCAATGACGACGGCGCTCCGCCCACCGGGGTCCTGGTAAACCCGGTACTGACCCTGTCCAAGATCTCCGGCGCGCTGCCGGACCCCGAGGAAGAGGAAGAGGGCTGCCTCTCCTTCCCCGGCGGCGCATACCCGCTCAAGCGTGCGGAGTGGGCGCGGGTGGAAGGATTTGACGGCCATGGGCAGCCTGTGGAGTTCGAAGCAACCGGATGGTTCGCACGGGTCATCCAGCACGAATACGACCACCTCGACGGAAAGCTCTACGTCAACCGGCTGATTGACCGCTATGCACGGAAGGCCATGAAACTGGCCAAGAAGAGCGGCTGGGGTGTGCCCGGCCTGACCTGGATGCCCGGCGTGGATCCGGACCCGTTCGGCCACTGAGCCCACACATTACCTCGCGGTTATGGTTGGCTGGTCCGGGCAGGAGTCCAGGACGCGCTTCATCGCATCCTTCTCCGGCTGCGTGACCCACAGTCCATAGGATGCCTTCACCGAGATCTGGCGGGCCACGTAATGGCAGCGGATGTTCTTGTTCTTCGGCAGCCAGGTGGCGGCGTCGCTTGCGCTCTTCTGCTGATTTGCAGGACCGTCCGCGGCGATGAGGTTTATCGGATCGTTGGCCAGGCTCTGGCGCTGCTGCGGGGTCAGCCCCTGTGCGCCTTTCTGCCACGCGTCACTGAGCGCCACGACGTGATCGATCTGGATTTCCTTGCTGCTTTCCGGGCCACGCCGGAACTCCATGGCTTTGCCCGTGTACGGCTCATGGATGGACCCTGACACTACCTTGCATTTGGACCCCTCCGTGAAGCCCACAGCTGTGAGGTCCCTGCGGAGGATGTCATTGCGGGTGTCGCAGCCGTTCCGGTCCACGTCCAGCCAGGCCTGCCCGAAGGCCTCCCGCTGGTAATTGTCTTTGGGAGCCCGTCCCTTGACGGAAAGCCGCTCGAGGGCGGTCCGGGCACTCCCCTGCGGTACAGCGTGCACCGGGATGACGGGCTTCATCCAGGTCCCGTCGAAAACAGGCGCCTCCCGGGGACCGGCGATTGCCGGTTCTGCCGCAGCGAACTGGCCCGCGGTGAAAAACCACCCCGCAGAGCCCACTGCAGACACGGCCAGCACTGCCAGCAGAGCCCAGGCCTGCCTCGAGCGGCGGCGGGCACGGCGGTAGGCACGCCAGCTGACGGTCATGGGCAACCGGCTCTTCCGGAAATGTAATGCACCAGAAGAGCCTAGGCCACCCCACTGACACCCCTGCGGTTATCCACAATGGGGAGGACGAGTGGCCCGGGTGATCCGCTTACTGCTGTGGCCGGCTACTGCTCCCGGACTACACGGCGCAGGTCTTCTTCGGCAAGCTGGAGGAGCCCTTCGAGCTGGCGCACACGGTCGTCGCCGACGTCGCCGGAAGCCCGGGACGCGCGGGCCTGCTCCAGGAGCCTGATGGCTTCTTTGTGGTTGGCCCTGGCGACGTCGAGGGCGTGTTCAAGGGTGGTCTCGTGGAGAGTTTCGTTATCCATGCCACCAGTGTGGTCCCGATTCCCGGCTGATTCCAGCGAATCAGCCGGGAATGTCGGGTGGCTGGCCCGCAAACGGCTTAGACGGCGATTGCGGCCAAGGCCGCAGCGGCTTCCTTGGCGGGGAACGCCGGCGGGTTGACGCCGGCCATCTCTTCCATAACCCGGACTACCTGGCAGCTGTAGCCGAACTCGTTGTCGTACCAGACGTAAAGAATCAGGTTTTTCTCGTTGGAGATCGTGGCAAGGCCGTCAACGATGCCGGCACGGCGTGAGCCGACGAAGTCCGTAGAAACAACCTCGGGCGAATCGATGTAGTCGATCTGCTTGCGCAGGTCCGAATGCAGGGACATCTGACGCAGATAATCATTCACCTCATCCTTGGTGGTGCCGTTTTCCAGGCTGAGGTTCAGGATGGCCAGCGAGACGTCCGGGGTGGGGACGCGGATGGAGCTGCCGGTGAGCTTGCCCTGAAGTTCGGGCAGTGCCTTCGCCACGGCAGTGGCCGCTCCGGTTTCGGTGATGACCATGTTCAGCGCGGCGGAGCGGCCGCGGCGGTCGCCCTTGTGGAAGTTGTCGATCAGGTTCTGGTCGTTGGTGAAGGAGTG
>NZ_JAKFFD010000198.1:0-11650 GCF_036675385.1 Pseudarthrobacter sp.
GCCATACGCTGGACGAACCGCTCGAGGCCTGGATCTTCGCCGAGCCGGAAGAACGTGACCTGTGTGCCGGCACGCCCCAGGCGGTCGAGCTCGGCCACGGTAAGCCGGATGGTCTCCGGGTGCGGCGGGTAGTCGAACCAGGTCTCACCATCGCCCAGCAGATGCGCGGTTGGTTCGCCGTCGGTCACCACCAGCAGGACGGGCTGCATGGACGGGTGCTTGCGGAAGAACCGGCCGGCCAGCAGCAGGCCGTGGTGCAGGTTGGTTCCCTTGTTCTGGAAGGGCGGCAAGGCGGTGAGCTCGCCAATGTCCGTGGTCTGCGCGTAGCGGCCGAACGTGATCAGCTGCAGCCGGTCGCCGCGGAAGCGCGTGGAAATGAGGTGGTGCAGGGCGAGCGCGGTGCGTTTCATGGGCACCCAGCGCCCTTGGGCGGCCATCGAGAAGGACACGTCCACCAGCAGGACCACGGCGGCCTGGGTGCGCGCCTCAGTTTCCGCCACCTCGATGTCGTCCGCGGCGAGGCGCAGTCCGCTGCCGGGGTCGCCGCCGTCGGCAATGGTCCGGCGGATCGCGTTGGTGATGGTTCGCGTGACGTCCCACGGCTCGGCGTCGCCGAACTCCCAGGGGCGGCTGGAGCCGGTCTGTTCCCCGGCTGCCCCTGCCACGCGGGTGTCCCGGCGGCCCTGCCGGCTGGACAGTTGCCTGGCGGTATCCCGCAGCAGCGCCTTCCCGAGCCGCCGCATGGACTGCGGTGACAACCGGAGATCCCCGTCCGCCCCGCGGTGGAGGTACCCGCCGTCGTGCATTGCCTTCTCGATTTCCGCGAGGGTGCGTGCCGTCACGGCGGCATCCTGGCCGAGCTGGCGGGCCAGCGCGTCGAGGTCCAGGTCGTCCAGGCGGGACCCGTTGTAGGACTGTGAGAGCTGTTCGGACAGCTCGTCCAGCTCGGCGAGGTCTTGCAACACGCCGGTTCCGTCGCCCAGGCCAAGCCCTTCCTCGCCCTCAAAGCGTTCGGATCCGGTCCAGTCCTCGCCGGGCCGCAGAGCGCGCAGGTTGTCGTCGAGTTGGCCGAGCTGGGCCATGAGTTGTGGCGAGCCGAAGGCCTGGGCGGAGAGGTTCATCAGCTCCTCCCGCTGCTCCCGGGACATGGATTGCAGCATCCGCTGGGCGGCTGCCGCGCGCTGGGAAAGGGCGTCGATCAGCTCCTCGACGGACTGTGGATTCTCGGGAAAGTACTGGCCGTGCTTGGCCATGAAGTTCTGGAAGTCCGCGTCGGTGTCCTCGCCGCGCCGGTGTTTGTCGAGGAGCCCGTTGAGGTCCTGCAGCATCTCGTTGACGGCCGCACGGTCCTCATCCGTGGCGTTCTCGAGCGCCTGCTTCATACCGGCGAACCGCTGGTCGAGGACCTCGCGGCCCAGCAGATCCTTGATCCGCTCGTAAGCCTCCCGTGCCGTGCTCGACTGCCAGTCATAGGAGGCCAGTTCGTTGACCGCCGCCGCCGTGGACCGGGGCAGGTTCTGCAGCTGCATCTCCCGGAAGGCACGGTCGGTGTTGTCCATCATGGCGTCGCGTGCCAGCTGTTTGCGCTCCTCCAGCACCGCGGTGTCCAGCAGCTTTTGGACTTCGCTGAGCGTGCCGTCCAGTTTGTGCCGGCCCAGAAGGTCCTTGCGCCGCTGCTGGACGCGGGCGGCGAGGTCGTCGAGGCCTTCCCGGCTGCGACCGCCGCGGCGCAGGAACTCCTGCAGGGCGCGCCGCGGCGAGTAGCCGGCCATGACGTCCTCGGCCACGGCGTCAAGGGCCTCCGCCAGGTCCACCGGCGGGGCGAGCGGATCCGGCCCGCCCCTGTAACGGCTGTATCTGGACCGGTTGTGAACGCTCATGGGCACTCCTTCCCTCAGCTTCCGAACGGCAAAGCGCTAGCCGTAAACCGTCGCCTCGTCGTCGGATTCCTTGGCGATCCGACGAGCTAGGTAGAGGCCTTCCAAAGCGAGTTCGACGGCGGCGGCTCGCTGCCCGTCGTTCGTGGCACCCAGGCGCTCACTGATTTGGTCGTAGAGGCCGGAGCCGTTGAGGGACGGGAGGTTCTCCAGGAACTCCCGCGCGGTGACCATTTCCCCCGTGGTCACCGTGGTGTGGCCGTCGAGCGCAGCCACGAGTTGGCCCATATCGATGCCGTGGAAGTGTGCCCGCACGGCTTCCGCGGTTGCCATGCGCAGGAGGTGGTCGAGGATTTCCTGTTCACGCCCTTCCTCACCGGACTCGAACTCAATCTTGCCGCCAAGGACTTCCACCGCCGCGTCCAGGTCGATGATCCGGGCCACGGCCTCGTCCTCGCCGCGCACGCTGGCCCGGCGAAGGGCTGCCGCGGCGACGGTTTCGGCGCCCGCGATGGCGAACCGCGCGGACACCCCGGAGCTCTGGTTGATCGCCGGGGACTGGCGCAGCGCCCGGGTGTAGCGGGCCAGGATCTCGAGGATGACGGGCGGGACGCCGGCCACCAGGTGCCCCTCCTGCTTGATGACGGCCACCTCGTCGTCGAGCTCCAGGGGGTAGTGGGTGCGGATCTCGGCACCGAAGCGGTCCCGCAGCGGCGTGATGATCCGGCCGCGGTTCGTGTAATCCTCCGGGTTGGCGGACGCGACCACGAGGACGTCCAGCGGCAGCCGCAGCACGTAGCCGCGGATCTGGATGTCGCGTTCCTCCATCACGTTGAGCATCGAGACCTGGATGCGCTCGGCGAGGTCGGGCAGCTCGTTGATGGCGATGATTCCGCGGTTGGAGCGCGGGACCAGGCCGTAGTGGATGGTTTCCGGGTCACCGAGGCGTCGGCCCTCGGCCACCCGCATCGGGTCAATGTCGCCGATCAGGTCGGCGACGGACGTGTCCGGCGTCGCGAGCTTCTCGACGTACCGTTCGGAGCGGTGGCGCCACGCCACCCGCAGCCGGTCCCCCTCTGTGAGGGCGCGGGCACGGGAGTGCTCCGTGATGGGTTCGTACGGGTGTTCGTTCAGTTCCGAATCCTCGATTACGGGCGACCACTCGTCCAGCAGCCCGGCCAGGGTGCGCAGGAGCCGGGTCTTGCCCTGCCCGCGTTCGCCGAGCAGGACCACGTCGTGCCCGGCGAGCAGGGCCCGCTCGAGCTGGGGCAGGACGGTCCTGCTGAAGCCGAACATCCCGGGCCACGGATCGCGGCCGGCGGCGAGCGCGGCGAGGAGGTTGTCGCGGATTTCGCGGCGCAGGTCCTTGTGCACGTGGCCGGAGGCACGCAGTTCACCAACAGTGAAGATATCGGGGCGATCACTCACTCCTCTACGGTAGACCTCCACCGGGCAGGGAATCGAGGGATTTCTCGAGATTCCCTGCCCACTCGGCGCCGGCGTCTTACGCTTGATCCTGATGACTGCAGCAACGCCGCCGGAACCGCCGGCACCTCCTTCGGGTGCGCCTGGCACCCTGCTTCTTTTGGTGCGCCATGGGGTCACGCCGACGACGGGCAGGGTGCTGCCGGGGCGGGCACCGGGGCTGCATCTGTCCGACACCGGCCGCGCCCAGGCTGAGAAGGTCGCGGAGCGTCTCGCGGACCTTCGGGTGGACGCCGTCTATTCCTCGCCGCTGGAGCGCGCCGTTGAGACGGCGGAGCCGACGGCGGCCCGCGCAGGACGGAACGTGACGCACGACGACGGCCTGCTCGAATGCGATTTCGGCGACTGGACCGGGGCTGCTCTGGCGGACGTGGCCGCCCTGCCGGAATGGCAGACGGTCCAGCACAGCCCCTCGACCTTCCGTTTCCCGAACGGCGAGAGTTTCACGGAAATGCAGGCGCGGATTGTCGGATCGCTGGAGGCGCTGCGCACGGCCCACGCCGGCGGCGTGGTGGTGTGTTTCTCCCACGCCGATCCCATCAAGGCCGCCGTCGCCCATGCCCTGGGCACGCCCCTTGACCTCTTCCAGCGCATCGTCATCAGCCCGGGTTCGGTGTCGGCCATCTCTTTTGTGGACGGGCAGGCGCCCGCCGTGCTGATGGTGAACTCGACGTCGGAGCCGCTGAGCGGGCTGCGGGGGCAGTGAATGGGTCCTGCCAGCGGGCCAGACGGTGAAACTGGGCAGGCTGTGTCCGGCCGGGAGCTGACGCTGCTTTGCGAGGGCAGCATCGAACTGGTGGGACGCATTCCGCGCAGCAGCAACGAGACGTTCCTCGTCGAGGTCACCGGCACGGATGGCACCTCGTATGCGGTCTACAAGCCGGAGGCCGGGGAACGGCCGCTGTCCGATTTCGAGCCCGGGCTCTACCGGCGGGAACGGGCAGCCTACCTGCTCAGCGAGTCGCTGGGGTGGGGCCTCGTGCCGCCGACGGTGATCCGCGAGGACGCACCGCTGGGCGTCGGTTCGCTGCAGTGGTTCATCGAGTGCGACTTCCAAGAGCACTACTTCACGCTCTACGCCGACGCACCCGAGACCCACTACGAGCTGGCCCGCATCGCCCTGTTCGACTACGTCAGCAACAACACCGACCGAAAGAGCGGCCACGTGCTGCGCGGCGACGACGGGCGGGTGTGGGGCATCGACCACGGACTGTGTTTCTCCGCCAGCTTCAAACTGCGCACCGTGATCTGGGACTTCGCCGGTGAACCCATCCCCGATGGCCTGCTCGAGGACATCGCTCCGCTCGCAGAGGCCGTACCATCCGACGTGGCCGAACTCCTCGACGTCGACGAGATAGCCGCCCTGCAGCGCCGCGTCCAGCGCCTGCTGCGCGAGGGGGTGCTGCCGGTTGACCGCACCGGCATGCGCTACCCGTGGCCGCTGGTTTGACCAACGTCTCGGGCCGCAACGAAGTGGCTCGGCGGAACCCCGGATACTCAGCGGTCAGCCCGCTCCCTCACCCTCGCGGGCCGTCTCCTCCAGGATCCTCGCAGTGGGCGCTGCCGTCATCAGCTGCCCTATCACCTCAGGCTTGTCCCATACCTCGCTGCGGAGCCGTTCCAGAAAGACGGTCGCGGCATCCTTCGTGTCGAAGTCAAGGAGCACGGCCACGCTGTTCTGGTCGTCCGTATCCCGGAGCAGCCGGACAGACCTGGCGCCCGAGGCGGCGCGGCCTGCCGGATCGGAGTCAAATACTTTCTTGAAAGCCTCGTAGTCCCGGACTGGATAGCTGATCTGCAAGGTGAACATCGTTGTTCCTTTCCCTGGGCTGTGACAGCTCAAAGATAGGCCTTCCAAAGTCATCCCGGTAGGGCCGGAGCGAAGGCCTTGAATCGGCGATGCCGCGAGCACCCCCGCCAACCGATTTCCCCCTGTTTAGAGGTAGTCGCCGGCCCGTTCGCGGGCAATTTCGAGCAGCGTGGAGTGGAAAGCCACCTCTGCGGGTGCGTAGACCTTGTCCTGGCGCTGGGCGAGCAGGACGCGGCGCAAGGGGGCAGCGTCCCCGAGGCTGAGCACGCGGACATCCGGGTGCTGAAGCGCGACGGCGGTTTTGGGCACCATGGCAACGCCCATCCCCACACTGACCATCGCCTGGGCTTCCTGGTAGTCGTTGGCGAGGAATCCGATGGTGGGTTCGAACCCGGCGGTGTGGGCTGAGCGCTGCAGAACCTCCACCACCGGATGTGCTTCCGCACGAACAATCCATGACTCGGCGCGGAGGTCCTCCATCCTCACCTGTTCCCGGTCGGCGAGCGGGTGGTTGGCGGCCACCAGGATCACTGTGCTCTCGTGGAAGACTTCCGTTACCCGGATGGAGTCGTCGTGGAACCTGTTCCACGGATAGTCCCACAGCAGACACAGGCCGGTGACTCCTGATTGCAGGTCCGCTACCAGTTCATCGAAGCGGGCGCTGCGCAGCGAGAGGCTGATGGCCGGGTACCGCTTCTTGAAGGCGCGGATGACGATCGGCAGGAAGGACCCTGCCAGCGTGGGAAAGGTGCCCACGGTCAAGGCTCCCCTCTTGAGGCCTGCGATCTGGTCCAGGTCCGACTGGGCGGCCCGCATCTGTCGGAGGATCTGGCGCGCGTGGCCCGCCAGCACCTGCCCGGCCTCGGTGGGCACAACGCCACGGGAGCGGCGGTTGAGCAGGGGCTGCCCCACCTCCTGTTCCAGCTTGCGCAGCTGCTGGGAAACGGCGGAGGGCGAATACATCATCAGGTCCGCCGCGGCGGTGATTGAACCCTGCTCCACCACCTCCAGCAACAGCGTGAGGCGCCGAATATCGAAAAGGTGCTCCTTCTCGTCGTTAAGCATTGCTTTACCCTTCGGAAGATTTAGTTCATTTAGTGCACGCAGGCCTGCAGCGCACGGTTCCTGGCCTGCTTCTTGCAACCGCAAGTGCGGATAACCCGGCGCAGCAGACGCACAGCAACAATGATTGAAGCAATCCTACATCCCCCATCAATTATTGAACATTGTCTTAATTTGTGATCCGGATCAATCTCTTACCAGGGCCCCTTGAAGTAATCGAGGCACAAGGAGATGTGAAGGAACAATGAAGATCGAAGCAGAGTGGATGCGCGGAGGCACCAGCAAGTGCTGGGTGTTTGAAGCCGAGCATCTGGGCGGCGGCGCCAGCCTGGACTCGCTGTTGCCCCGAGTGTTCGGCAGCCCCGACTCCCGGCAGATCGACGGCGTCGGCGGTGCAACCTCCACCACCAGCAAAGCGGTGATCCTGCACCGGCCTGACGATGACGATATCGACGTCGACTTCACCTTCGCGCAGGTGGGCATCGAAGAAGCCTCAGTGGATTGGGGCAGCAACTGCGGGAACTGCTCAGCTGTGGTTGGCCTGTACGCGATTGAAAAGGGATGGGTTGTTCCCAGCGGGGACGTCACCAGGATTGTCACCCGCAACACCAACACCGGGCAGATCATCGTCCAGCGGGTAGCAACCCCCGCCGGCGCCCTGCCCATCGTCCCGGACGCCAAGATGCCTGGCGTCCCGTTTCCCGGCTACCGAGTGGGCCTCGGCTTCCAGGATCCTGCCGGGAAGACCACCGGAACGCTGCTGCCCACCGGCTCGGTGACGGACACCATCACCGCCGGCGGAACCCGCTGGACAGTGTCCATGGTGGACGCCGGCGCACCCGTGGTGATCGTTCGCGCCGAGGAGCTTGGCCTGGACGCCGACCGCTACGACAGTTGGCAGGCCGGCGTCGAACTGCAGCTGGATACCTTGGACCAGATCCGGCGGCAGGCGGCGGTGCGGATGGGACTGGCACCCACCACCGTCCAGGCGGCGCGGGCCATCCCCAAGCTGGCCATCGCCGCCGCCCCGTCTCCCGCAGAAGACGGCAGCGACATCAACGTCATGATGCTTTCGATGGGGCGGCCCCACCCGGCACTGGCCATCACCGGCAGCATCGCCCTGACCCTGGCAGCCCGCACCCCGGGCACCGTCCTGCATGCCATGACCGGCAGCGGGCTGGGGGCCACGCTGAAACTGCGAACCCCCGCCGGAGTCATCGAAACCTGGACCGAGGATCACGACGGCGCCCTGCTCGTCGGCGTCGACCGCACGGCCCGCAGCATCGCAACCACCATCATCCACCTCCCCGAGGCCCTCGGAACTGCTGCCGAAGCGTCCCTCGCGGGAGCCACTCAATGAGGAGTACCCGCCATGACTAAGACTGTGCAACGCCCCACCGACGCTGTTGAGGAGACCCGGGACCAAAAGTCTCCGCGTCCCGCCCGCCGCCGCCGTATCCTGCTGATGGCGGTGGTAGGCATCACCTTCCTTGGTTTGCTTGCCCTCGTTCTGGCGGGAGGCGTCTTCAACCAGGCGCCCACCGCGGAATCGGAGCCGAGCATGACTGCAGTACAGATCATCCCGCTCATCATCCTCGTGGTGATGTTCGTCGTCGCCACCAAGTGGCCGCTGAACATCGGTGTGATGGGGCTGGTAGCCTCCTTCGGCGTCGGCTATTTCATGCTTGGCATGTCTGACAAGGAGATCCTTGCGGACTTCCCGGCCAACATTGTCATCACCATCATCGGCGTCACCTACTTCTTCAGCATGGCGCAGCGGAACGGCACCATCGATATCATCGTCCAGAACTGTGTGCGGCTCGTCAGGGGCAAGACCCTCCTGCTGCCGTGGGTCTTCTTCCTTATGGCTGCAGCCCTCACAGCATTGGGCACCTTCTCCCCCGCCGCAGTGGCCCTGCTGGCGCCGGCAGCCCTTGGCCTGGCCTACGAGTCCCGCATCCACCCGGTGGTGATGGGCGCTTTCCTCATCAACGGCGCCCACGCCGGCGGCTTCTCCCCCCTCTCCGTGGCCGGCGTGCTGGTGCACGACATCGCCGTGAAGAACGGTTTCCCCATCTCCCAGGGCGCATTGTTCACCGCCAGCTTCGCCATCAACCTGATCCTCTCGGTCCTGACTGTGGTGCTGTTCGCCCTGCTGGGCAAGCTGCGCGACGGCGAGGGCCAGCACGCCGACCTGGAGACGACCACCACGGGCCGTCCGCACGGCCAGCAGATCCTGACGCTGGCACTGATTGCCGCCATGCTGGTCTGCGCGCTGGGCTTCCACATGCCGATCGGCTTCGTGGCCCTCTCCGCCGGTCTTCTCCTGGCGCTGGTCAACATCAAGGAACACCGCACTTTCATCGGCGGCGTTTCCTGGTCCACCGTCCTCCTGGTGGCCGGCATGATCACCTATGTTTCCCTCCTCCAGCACGTGGGGGTCATCGACACCCTCGCCGAGCAGGCACTGGCCCTGGGCGCACCGCTGCTGGTGGCGCTGGTCCTCTGCTACGTGATCGGCGTCGGCTCCGCGTTCGCGTCGTCGACGGCGTTGCTCACCGCGTTCATTCCGCTGGCGGGTCCGCTGCTGGCCACCAGCTCGCTGAGCGCCTCCGGCACCGTGGCCGCACTGGCCATCGCCGCCACCGTTGTGGACGTCTCGCCCTTCTCCACCGACGGCGCCCTGGTAGTGGCCAACGCCCGCGAGGACGACCGGCAGCGCGTCTACAAGCAGCTGATGATGTATGCCGGCGGCGTGGTGCTGGCAGCTCCTGCGCTGGCTTGGGTATTGCTGGTACCCACCGGCATCATGTAACTTCGGGCGCCGCTCCTGCACTCCATCGCAACAGGAAGCCCGAAAGACGGGCGCAAGAGCGTGCATCCGTTCGCGTCAAAGGCAGGATCCGGCAACGGGGCCTGCCTTTGGCGTCCCGGGGTAGGACTCCGCGCATCCAGGCAGGAGAGTTGACGGGGCACACCACAACAACAGGCCACCATCTTCAAGCGGCGAGATACATCATGGTGGCATGTTCGAGTGGGCTGGAAGCGTGGGGTGTGCAGCCAGGTGGCCAGTGCGTAGGTTCACGGTCCTGTTGCTCGGGTGGGTAGTGCCGGCCGGTGGGTGAAATCCAGCCAGGCGGTTCATCGTGCGTTGCCTGCGCAGGCGTCCAGGCGGATGTGTGTTTGAGGCGGTGGTGTTTCGGGCAGGCCTGTCCGAGGTTACTGATCCCGGTGGTCCCGCCGTCCTGCCACGCCGTCAGGTGGTCGCTCTCATTGTCCAGGGACTGGTTGCTGCAGCCCGGGAAAGTGCAGGCACCGTCCCGCATCCTGAGCCACCGCTTCAGCGATTCGGGGAGCCGGTAACTGGTGCGGCCGATCTCCAGTGACGCCCCATCCCGCGGGTCAACCAGGACCCGGTAGAACGAGCTGGCACCATCGGCAACGAGCCTACGCGCGATCGACGCCGGGACCGGCCCGAACCCATCCACCTCCGCGGGTTCCTCAGTGAGCCCGAGGAGGGAAAACACGGGGACGGTCACCAGGACGTCAGCCTTGGGAGAGGGCACCTCACCTGGCTGCTGGCTGGCGCTGCCCAGCAGCAGCCCCGCAGCGATGTCAGCCCGGATCTGGGTGAGTGTGCGCGACTCGTCAGCGCCCTGCAGCCCCCGGCCCAGGGCAGAGGCCCTGTTCCATATGGCGCAGGCCATGTCACCGGGAAGGTACAGCGAGATCCAGCCCATGCCGTCCCGGTCCGGGGTATATTCCATTCGACGGTCCGCCACACTCTTTGCATGGCGCTTCTCCAGGGATTCCGGGTGGTGGCGTTCGCGCCAGGCCCGGACTTTCCGCCGGAACCTGGAGGGCACCAATTCGCCGGGCGTGGCACAGCGGGCGACGTCCGGCGCCCCCGGGTCGAAGAAATGCGATTCCAGGGCCGAAACGGCCGCCGGGGGTAGGCCATCGGTTTCGTCGACCATAATCCGGGCGTGCTGCCAGGCGATGGTCCCGGCCTGTAGAGCGTCCAAGGCGGCCGGCAGGGATGTAGTCAGCGCATAGGCCTCGCCAAGAAGGGCCGATGCGGCGCGTTCGCTGAGGGTAAGTACGCACGCCACTTCCGCCACCAGGGACATCTCCTGCGCCGACGCCTCATATGCACTGGCGGGCGGGGCCTCCAGCGCCGCTGCGGCCTCCGCGTAGGCGGCCAGCAGCCGGATCTTCGCCGCCGCCATCGCAGACTCGGCCCGTGCCAGTACCCCCAGCCCTTCCAGGCATGCCTCCGAGAACTCCCGCAACGGATCAACATCAGCTTGGATTGGTAGAGACGAAGGGCAGGAAATAACGCCGGCAAGCTGACCGACCAACCCGGCCACCGACACGACGGCAGCCGTCACTGCGGCCCTGCCTCCCGCATCGATAACCGCAACGGTTTCCATAAGCACAGCATGGCAGGGGGGTCTGACATTCATGTCGCGGCCCATCCGGTCAAGATGCGCAGGCAAATCTCCTGGCCATGTCCAAGGAGTCCTCACGTCACACAACGTGACGGCTTCCGAATCCCGATTGGCCACGCCCTACCCTTGAAGCGTGACTTTGACTAAGATCCGCACCGCCGCCGCGAGCTCCCTCGCCGCCGCCGGTCTCCTGCTTGCCCTCGCCGCCTGTTCCGCGCCGGCCACCACCCAGCCCACCTCTGCACCGGCCTCCTCGGCGAGCGCCTCACCCAGCGCCTCCGGGCCCTGCGCCGGGGTGAAGGTCATCGTCGATTCCGGCGCCCTGAAGCAGGCTGCCGCTGATACTTCCGTGTGCGTGCCCGTGTCGGCAGCCACGCCCGCTGCCAAGGTGCTCGACGAGGCCAAGGTGAAGACCGTGGGCACCACGCAGTACCCCACCGAACTGGTGTGCCGTGTGAACGGCGTCCCGGCCGCGGATCTTGAGATCACCCACAAGGGCGGCACGTACAAGGAAGAGTGCGCGGGAATGCCCGCCGCCTTCGCCTACTGGTCTCTCTGGGCTAAGCCGGCCACCGGCGACTGGGCCTACGCGCAGGAAGGCCTCGCCACCCTGCAGGTCAACCCGGGAGAGAGCCTCGAGCTGCTCTACACCGTCGACGGCGAACCGGCCGCCCCCAAGGCATGACCTTTCGACCCGCGCCGTTACGCGCAGCGGCGGCCCTCGCCGTTGTGTTCATCGCGGCGCGGGTCATCTACCGCATCCTTTTCAACGGGGCGGGCCTGGGCGAACCGCTGCTGCTCGACCTGCCGGCGGTCCGGCTGCCTGCCCCGTACGCGCATGTGGTCTTCCTTGGTCCGGTCAGCGGACCTGGCCTGTGGCAGGCGGTCCTCTCCGCCCTGCCGATTGCCGGGATGTTCCTCGCCTTCGGACTGCTCAACGCCTGGGTGGACGTGGCCCGCGGCTT
>NZ_JAKFFD010000237.1:0-11533 GCF_036675385.1 Pseudarthrobacter sp.
CCGACGGCGGCGCTTTCGTCAGGTGAAAGGCCCGCCGCTGCGCGCGAACCGTACGCCTCCTCCCGCTGCACGTCATCGGCCTTGGGCCGGGCACCAAAGTCGGCGAACGCCGTCGTGCCTTCCTCCACCCGGGTGACCAGCCGCCCGGTGGTGAGTTCAGCACCGCCGGTGGCTCCCGTCGTCGTGCTCACTTCAACCTCGACGACGTCGCCCGGCTTGGCAACGGAGGCACCGGCGGGGGTGCCGGTCAGGATGATGTCGCCCTCCTCGAGCGTCAGCAGCTGGGAGAGGTCCGCGACGAGCCGGGCGAACGGGAAAAGCAGGTCCGCGGTGGTGTCGTCCTGGACGAGGTCGCCGTTGTGCCAGGTACGGATCCGTAGTTGGGCCGGATCCACGGCATCCGCGGGGATCAACCCGGGGCCGATCGGGGTAAAGCCGTCGCCGCCCTTGGACCGGAGGTTGGAGCCCTTATCTGCGTAGCGCAGATCGTAGACGCCGAGGTCGTTGCTGGCGGTCACCCATTCGACGTGGCTCCAGGCGTCCTCCACGCCTACCCGGCGGGCGGGCTTGCCGATGATCAGGGCGACCTCGCCCTCAAAACCGAGGAGTTCACAGCCTGCCGGACGCTCCACAACCGAAGGGGCTTCTGCCGAACCGAACGCCAGGGAGGACGGCGGCTTCAGGAAGTAGGAGGGCTGCTCCGGCGTGCGGCCGCGCTGGGCTGCCCGGCTGGGGTAATTGATGTGCACCGCGATGACCTTGCGGGCCGCGGCCAGGGTGTGGTCGGTGACCTGTTCCAAGAATTACTCCTCATCGAGTACGAAATCGTATACGAAGTAATATGGCAGAAATCCCTTGCGGCGTCAATGGGCGCGCGCCGGGGCCGTGGTGGTTCCCATCATGACGCGAGCAGGCGAGAGGCCCGGCCGGTTTTCCGGCCGAGCCTCTTGCCTGGGTCAAACCGCGGCGGCGGGCCTCACGGAGGGGGATGGCGACACGGTGATGCGGCTGATGGAGCGGATAGAGCGGAATTTGTCGGACTTTCCAGAACACCGCGAGGCCGGGTAGTTCGATGGCCGGGGTCCAAGGCCCATGACGGTAGGCCCGTTACGTTGCCGGCTTGGAAGGTGCACGTGACGAGTACGTCTCCGGGACAAGTCCGTCTTCCGAGGAAACGTGCGTTTGCATGCCGGGGACGATATCGGTGTTTTGGGCGCTTACGGCGAGCCAATGGCCGTTCGATCGTCGGGTGGCCGTGAAACTGATGACGCCGCGCCTCGTTCCTGATTTCTCCCCAGCGGGGTCAACCTGCCCGGTCATGGTCCACCTCGCGTGAACCACGGCCACGTCAGTGCCGAGGCCGCGGACCCTGACGCGCTCCAGCACCATCACGGTGTGCGGGATACTGGGCATTGGACAGAACTTTCGGCTAACTGAACGTCGAAGACACATTGGCGCGGCTGTCCTCATCAATATGCCCACAGGCCCGCGCGTACTGCTCGCCGATGACGGGCTGAAAGTCCGACGCCGGCGCCGCGGCAAGTGCCACCTGCCAGTCGGGACGGGCTCCCGTGAGTGCCCAGGCGGCCTGTGCTGCGGCACCGCGGGCCACGTATTCGTCGGGGCTTGGCACCACAACCGGCAGGTCAAACACCTGTGACGCGATCTTCTGTACCGCCGGGTTCTGCACGGCTCCGCCGATCAGCAGCAGCCGCCGCGCCGGGTAGCCCAAAGCCTGCAGGGCTGCCAGGCCGCCGGACAATCCGCACAGCATCCCTTCTATGGCCGCCCGGGCAATGTTGCTTCGGGTGGCGGACGCGATGCTGAGACCGTGCAGGCTGGCCTTGGCGTGCGGCAGGTTGGGGGTGCGTTCGCCCTCAAAATACGGCACGAGCACCACTCCATCTGCCCCGGGCGCAGCGTCCAATGCCAGCCTGGAGAGTTCATCAAAACCGACGTCCAGCAGCGTGGCCATGGAGCTCAGCACCCTGGCGGCGTTCAGCGTCACGGCGATGGGCAGATAGTCGCCGCCCGCGTCTGCAAAGCCGGCAACTGTTCCGCTGGGATCGTAACCAACCTCGGATGCGACGGCGAAGACTGTTCCGCTGGTGCCCACCGAGACCACCACATCCCCGGGCCTGGCGCCCAGACCCAGGGCCGCGGCTGCGTTATCCCCGGCGCCGGCGCCGAGCAGGATTTCAGCCCGCCCGCCGCCACCAGCGCCAGAAGCAGCGGCTGCGCCAGCACCGGTAGCGGAAGCCGAATCGCTACGAGGGCCAGCGCCGGCGTTGCTCCCGGTAAAACAGAGTGGATGAACACTGCCGGCGGCTTCGCCGGCAGCCAGCACGCGCGGCAGGATGACAGCGCCCCCGGCCGCGGGGGCAGCCGAAACAGGTGCAGCTCCAGCCGCTTCCTGAGGAGAGGCTTCGCGTGCGTTCCTGCCGAAGGCCAGCCGGAACAGCTCCACGTCATAGCTGCCGGAAGCGGGGCTCCAGTAGCCGGTCCCGCTGGCATCCGAGCGGTCCGTGGTGAGCGCCTCAAGATCTGGACCCAGCGGGCTGGCCCCGGCCGGACCGTATCCGCGCAGGCGCCAGCTCAGCCAGTCATGGGGGAGGGCAACGGCTGCCACCCTGGCCACACTTTCGGGCTCGTTGTCCCTGACCCAGCGGATCTTGGTGACCGTGAAGGATGCCACCGGCACCAGCCCGGTACGCCGGGCGAACTCCGCGGCCCCTACCTCGTCGATGAGTGCCGCTGCAGCTGCAGCGGAGCGGGTGTCATTCCACAGGAGCGCGGGCCGCACCACGTTTCCGTCGCGGTCCAGCAGCACCATACCGTGCTGCTGGCCCGCGACGGACAATGCGTCCACGTCCGCCAGCCCGCCGGCGTCCTCGATGGCTTCGTCTAGGGCCCGCCACCAATGGTCAGGATGGACTTCTGTCCCTTCCGGGTGGCTCGCCCGGCCCTCGCGGACCAGGACACCGCTTTGGGCGTCCAGGACCGCAACCTTGCAACTTTGGGTAGAGGAGTCAACCCCGGCAACGAGGTTCAAGGAAGCAGCCGCCACAGTATCAGCGCGCTCCGAGAAGGTGCTCGATGAAGAGCTGCTGCAGCCGCACGAAGCCGAAGCCCTTGCCGCCAAAGTAGGCATCGGCGTCGAAATCCTCGTAGGAAGCGCGGTCCGATCGCAGCTGCTCGTAGCCTTCACCGGGGTTGAGGGTGGGCTCATTGATTTGGGCAACGCGGGAAGCCAGCAGCGCTTCCTGCACTTCGGGGTCGGCACGGAAGGCCTTCGCGCGTTCCTTCAACAGCAGGTAGGTCTGCATGTTCGCGGCGGCGGAGTCCCACACGCCGTCGATGTCTTCGGTGCGGCTGGGCTTGTAGTCGAAGTGGCGGGGGCCGCTGTAGGCCGGTCCGCCGTCGGGGCCGCCGTTTTCGAGAAGGTCCACCAGGGAGAACGCGTTCTGCAGGTCGCCGTGGCCGAACACCAGGTCTTGGTCGAACTTGATGCTGCGCTGGCCGTTCAGGTCGATGTGGAACAGCTTGCCCTGGTACAAAGCCTGGGCAATGCCGTGGGTGAAGTTGAGACCGGCCATCTGCTCGTGGCCGGTCTCAGGGTTAACGCCCACGAGTTCCGGACGTTCCAGGGTCTCGATGAACGCAAGGGCGTGTCCCAGGGTGGGGAGCAGGATGTCGCCGCGGGGTTCGTTCGGCTTCGGTTCGATGGCGAAGCGGATGTTGTAGCCCTTGTCCGTGACGTAGTCGCCGAGCAGATTCACGGCCTCGCGGTAACGCTCCAGGGCGCCGCGGATGTCCTTGGCGGCGTCGTACTCGCTGCCCTCACGGCCTCCCCACATCACGAACGTTTCGGCGCCGAGTTCAGCTGCGAGGTCGATGTTGTCCAGCACTTTGCGCAAGGCGAAGCGGCGCACGCCCCGGTCATTGCTCGTGAAGCCGCCGTCCTTGAAGACCGGGTGGCTGAACAGATTCGTGGTGACCATGGGAACGATCATCCCCGTGGACTTGAGCGCACCGGTCAGCCGGTCGATCTCACGCTGGCGATCAGCTGCCGAGCAGCCAAAGGGAAAGAGATCGTTGTCGTGGAAGGTGATGCCGTAGGCACCCAGATCACTCAGCTTGTTGACGGCTTCGACGGTGTCCAGGGGCGGACGGGTGGCAGAACCGAACTGGTCCTGGGCCTCCCAGCCGACCGTCCAAAGGCCGAAGGAAAACTTGTCTTCGCGGGTGGGCTGAATCGTCATTGAATGCTCCGTTAGTAGGTATGAAGAGGAGTGCGTACGGCGTCCCTTTGATGAGTCGCAGCATTTTGTTCTGCACACAAACATATTAGGAATTTCCGTAATGTCAACCACTACGCACTGCTGGGTTCTGAATGCCCACTCCCTCGAAATCTCTGGTTTTGCGCACCAGCAGCTGTTATGTTGTATAGAACACCAAACCTGAAAACCAGACTCCATGGAGGACGCAGACCGTGACTGAACAACGTGTGCAGGAACGGAACTGGGCCGGAAACCTCGGCTACCAGGCGGAGCGGATCGCACACCCGCGCACCGTGGCGGAGCTGCAGGAACTCGTGGCCGGAGCCCGGACCATCCGCGCCCTGGGATCCCGTCATTCGTTCAACGACATCGCCGACACTTCCGGCACGCTGGCGGCCCTGGACCTGCTGGATCCGGCCATCACCGTCGATGCTGAGAACATGACCGTCACCGTGAGCGGAGGCGCGCGGTACGGGACGCTCGCCGCTGAGCTGCAGCGGCAAGGCTTCGCCCTGCACAACCTGGCCTCGCTGCCCCACATTTCGGTGGCCGGTGCGGTGGCCACGGCCACGCACGGCTCCGGTGACGGCAACGGGAATCTGGCCACCGCCGTCGCCGGTTTGGAACTGGTGACAGCCGACGGCGGCATCCTCACCGCCCGCCGCAGCGAGACCATGGACTTTGACGGCATAGTAGTGGGACTCGGCGCCCTGGGAATCGTCAGCAGCGTGACCCTGGACATCGAGCCGGCCTTCCATGTTGCCCAGCACGTTTTTAAGAACCTGGACTGGGAGCAGGTTCTGGAGAATTTCGACGGCGTCACCTCCTCCGCGTACAGCGTCAGCCTCTTCACCGACTGGAGCGGCAGTACCGTAGGGCAAGCCTGGCTGAAAAGCCGGTTGCCGGATCTGAAAGGGGATGCCGTCAGGCGGGACTTCTTCGGCGGCACCCCGGCCCTGTCGGCCCGGCATCCGCTCCCGGGCGTCTCCGGAAGCAACTGCACGGAACAACTCGGCGTGCCGGGGCCGTGGTCGGACCGGCTTGCCCACTTCAGGATGGAATTCACGCCCAGCAAGGGCGACGAACTCCAGTCCGAGTACCTGGTGCCCCGGGAACACGCTGTGGATGCCATCCGCACGCTGCGCAAACTCTCCGGGGTCCTGACTCCCTTGCTCCTGGTCTCCGAGATCCGCACGATTGCTGCCGACCGGCTCTGGCTGAGCCCAAATTATGGTCGCGACGGCATCGGCCTGCACTTCACCTGGCGGCAGGACCAGCCTGCGGTGGAGGCGGTACTGCCACTGCTTGAGGCGGAGCTGGCGCCCTTTGCCGCACGGCCTCACTGGGGCAAGCTGTTCGACGGCGGTGCTGCCGCCGTCGGGCCCCTGTACCCACACTTCGATGACTTCAGGGCCCTGGCCGGCCGGCTGGATCCGGCCGGAAAGTTCCGCAACCGGTTCCTGGACTACGCGGTCTTCGGCTCCTGATATTGTCACGGATGATGTCCTCAGCAACCCGCCTCCCCGCAACGGCCAGCGATCCCGATCCGTCGCGGCGGAACAACCTTGCCCTGATCGCGACCCTGGTGCACCACCATGGTGTCCTCAGCCGAGCGGAGCTGACCAGACGGACCGGGCTGAACAGGTCCACGGTGGGGACGCTGGTGGGCCAGCTGGTGGCCCTCGGACTCGTCTATGAAGCGGCGCCGTCCGGCGAGGCCCAGGTTGGCCGTCCGAGCCCGGACGTAAGGCCTGATCCGTCCACGGCGGCATTGGCCGTGAACCCGGAAGTGGACGCCGTCACCATCGGGCTGGTGAGCCTGGGCGGAAAAGTCCAGAAGAAAATCCGTTTCGCCACGGAGCGGATCCCCACCGCCAAGGAAGCAGTCAACATCGCTGCCGCAGTCATTGCAGGGATGCGGTCGGAGCTCGATGCGTCCTACCGGATCGTTGGCATCGGCTTGGCAGTGCCCGGCCTGGTCAACCGTGCCGACGGGGTGGTCCGCCACGCCCCCCATTTGGGTTGGCGCGACGAACCCGTGGCCCGGATGATGGGCGAGGCCACCGGCTACCCGTGCCTGGCGGACAACGATGCCTCCCTGGGTGCGGAAGCCGAGCTCATTTTCGGGGCCGGCGCCGGACGCGGCAACCTGGTCTACCTCAACGGCGGCGCCAGCGGCATCGGCGGCGGCGTTATTGCCGACGGGGCGTTGCTGCGCGGGTCCGCCGGATATGCCGGCGAACTCGGACACACCTTCGTGCGCACCGACGGTAAGATCTGCCACTGCGGTGCCTCCGGCTGCCTCGAAACCGAGGTGTCCCAGTCCCGGCTCTTTGACCTGGCCGGGCTCGGCGGCGGCGACGCCAGCCAGCTCGAAGCGGCCCTCCGCTCGAAAGCCAGTGCGGAGCTGGCCGCGGAAGTGGCCCGCCAACTGGGCTATCTGGGCATCACCCTGCGCAACGCGGTCAACACGTTCAACCCGGACGCGATCGTCCTCGATGGGTTCCTGGGCATTCTGCACGCACTCTCGCCTGACACGCTGGACGGCCTGATCCGGACCCAGGCCCTGGACGAGGCGGCGGGCCGGGCCAGGATCTACCGTGCCGCGCTGGGCTCCGATCTTATGATGATCGGGGCTGCCGAACTGGCGTTTACCCGATTACTCGCGGACCCGGCAGGCATCACTGCCCTGCCCGCACCTCCTGCGAAGGTGCGCTGAGCGGCCTGAGGACGGCACCTCCCCGTGGGCGGGCGTGCCCGGGGCAGTGCTCACGGCGCACGCTGCTTTCCGCATCGATCACGGCCATAGAATATTTGACAGCACCTTGTCTTCCACCGAAGGGTCCCTCGCATGGGCAACACCATTGACCGACGCCAGCCACGCCTGGAGGACGTGGCAGCGCGGGCAAAAGTGTCCCACCAGACGGTCTCGCGGGTCATCAACAACCACCCCAATGTCAGCAGCGCCACCAGGGAGAAAGTGGAAGCGGCGATTGCGGAACTCGGCTACCGGCGCAACACCGCCGCCAGGAGCCTGGTCACCCGGCGTTCGCAAACCATAGGTGTCCTCGCGGCCGAAATGGGGCAGTACGGCCCGGCCAACACCCTTCTCGGAGTCCAGCAGGCTGCCAGGGAGGCCGGTTACTTTGTGAGCATCGAGGCCATCAAGGAGGCCGGAGCGGATGCCATCTCGGACGCCGTCCGCCATCTCACGGACCAGGGCGCGGACGGGATCATCGTCATTGTGCCCCACGACGGTACCGTTCAGGCGCTGGAGGGCCTCACCCTGGACGTTCCCGTGATCCTTGTGGGTGCCGCCGGTGGGGGCCTCTTCAGCGGAGCGTTGGTGGACCAGAAGCTCGGGGCGCGCCTGGCGGTCTCGCACTTGATCGACCTGGGGCACCGGCGGATCGGGCATGTTTCCGGGCCCCAGGACTGGGTTGATGGCAGGTCACGTGCCGAGGGGTGGGGTGAGCGGCTCCGCGAGGCCGGCCTGGCTGATGACCTGTTGATCGAAGGGGACTGGAGCGCCGGCAGCGGGTACCGGATCGGCCGGCAGCTTGCCGCTGAGCGCACGGCAACGGCCCTGTTTGTGGGCAACGACCAGATGGCCCTGGGCCTGCTGCGCGCCTTCAGCGAAGCGGGGGTCCGCGTGCCCGACGACGTCTCAGTGGTGGGCTTCGACGACCAGCCTGAGTCGGGCTACTTCACGCCGCCCCTGACCACCGTGCGCCAGGACTTCGAGGAACTCGGCAGGCGCTGCATGGCCGTTATGCTGAACGCCCTTGAGGGCGGCGCGGGCGCTGGCACCATCATGGTGGAGCCGGAGCTGGTTGTCCGCAGCAGCACGTCCGCTCCCGCCTGAACCCTTCCTGATCTTCCCAGCCATAACCCCGACACTTGACGTGCCAATTGTTAGCGCTCACAATTGAATCAATCCGCGCTCACCGGACCAGCTATTTGGAGGACTTCATGGACGTCACAGTGGACGGCACAGACAACTACGTCATCGGCGTGGACTACGGAACGCTTTCGGGACGGGCCGTTGTGGTCCGGGTCCGTGACGGCAAGGAACTGGGCAGCGGTGTCTTCGACTATCCGCACGCCGTGGTCACCGATGCTTTGCCGGCGGATGTGGCGGGTGATGCGGGCGACGGCGCCGCCCGGCTTCCCGGGGAATGGGCACTTCAAGTGCCGAACGACTACCGCGACGTCCTCCGCCACGCCGTCCCCGCAGCGATCGTAGACGCCGGGATCAACCCGGCGGCCGTCATCGGAATTGCCACTGACTTCACGGCCTGCACCATGGTTCCGGTCAAGGCAAACGGTACCCCGCTCAACGAACTGCCCGGCTTTGCCAGCCGCCCGCACGCTTACGTGAAGCTGTGGCGGCACCACGCCGCGCAGCCGCAGGCGGACCGGATCAACGCCCTGGCCGCCGAGCGCGGCGAAGCCTGGCTGCCGCGCTACGGGGGACTGATTTCCTCCGAGTGGGAATTCGCCAAGGGCCTGCAGTTGCTGGAGGAGGACCCGGAAGCCTACGCCGCCATGGACCACTGGGTGGAGGCGGCCGACTGGATCGTCTGGCAGCTTTGCGGCCAGTACGTTCGCAACGCCTGCACCGCTGGTTACAAGGGCATCTACCAGGACGGCCGGTACCCCTCCGAGGACTTCCTCGCCGCGCTGAACCCGGAATTCAAGGACTTCGTCAGGACCAAACTTGAACACACCATCGGGCGCCTCGGCGACGCCGCGGGCTACTTGACCGCCGAGGCCGCCGCCTGGACCGGACTGCCGGAAGGCATTGCCGTGGCCGTCGGCAACGTGGACGCCCATGTCACCGCCCCGGCCGCAAAAGCCGTGGAGCCGGGGCAGCTGGTGGCCATCATGGGCACCTCCACCTGCCACGTGATGAACGGCGCCGAACTGCGGGAAGTCCCGGGCATGTGCGGCGTGGTGGACGGCGGGATCGTGGACGGCCTCTGGGGTTACGAGGCCGGACAGTCCGGCGTAGGCGACATCTTCGGCTGGTTCACCAACAACGGTGTCCCGCCGGAATACCACCAGGCGGCGGCCGCGGCAGGCCTGGGCATCCACGAATACCTCACCGAACTCGCCGCACAACAGGCCATCGGTGAGCACGGCCTCATCGCCCTGGACTGGCACTCGGGGAACCGTTCGGTGCTGGTGGACCACGAGCTCTCCGGCGTGGTGGTGGGCCAGACGCTCGCCACCAAGCCCGAGGACACCTACCGCGCGCTGCTGGAGGCCACGGCCTTCGGCACCCGCACCATCGTGGATGCCTTCCGCGATTCCGGGGTGCCCGTCAAGGAGTTCATCGTGGCCGGCGGCCTGCTGAAGAACAAGCTGCTCATGCAGATCTACGCCGACATCACCGGCCTGCAGCTTTCGACCATTGGCTCAACCCAGGGTCCGGCGCTGGGATCGGCCATCCATGCCGCCGTTGCGGCCGGGAAGTACGCCAATATCCGCGAAGCCGCGGCCGCCATGGGCTCAGAACCCGGCGACGTCTACACACCGATCCCGAAGAACGTGGCGGCCTACGAGGAACTGTTCCAGGAATACCGGACACTCCACGACTACTTCGGCCGGGGAGCCAATGACGTGATGCACCGGCTTAAGGCCATCCAGCGCAACGCCACCAATGTACTCGTTGCTGCCGGAGCCTCCGCATGAGCACCGCGACCGTAAAGACACCGGACACCATCGCCCGGATCCGGCAGGAAGTCTGCACCCTGCACGCCGAACTGACCCGCTACGGGCTGGTGGTGTGGACGGCAGGCAATGTCTCCGCGCGCGTTCCAGGCCATAACCTGATGGTCATTAAGCCGTCCGGCGTTTCCTACGATGACCTCACGCCCGAACAGATGGTGGTCACCGACCTCTACGGCGTGCCCGTGGATGGCGATGCGGACGGTGAGTGGGGCAACCCGCCGCTGTCGCCGTCGTCGGACACCGCGGCGCACGCATATGTCTACCGGCACATGCCCGACGTCGGCGGTGTGGTGCACACGCACTCCACCTACGCCACGGCGTGGGCAGCCCGGGGCGAGTCGATTCCGTGCGTGCTGACCATGATGAGCGATGAGTTCGGCGGGCCTATCCCGGTGGGGCCGTTCGCGCTGATCGGTGACGACTCGATCGGGCAGGGAATTGTGGAGACGCTGAAGAATTCCACCTCACCCGCGGTCCTGATGCAGAACCACGGCCCGTTCACCATCGGCAAGGACGCCCGTTCCGCAGTGAAGGCCGCCGTGATGTGCGAGGAAGTGGCGCGCACCGTCCATGTCGCACGCCAGCTCGGCGAACCTATCGCCATCGACCAGTCCCGGATCGACTCCCTCTACGCCCGCTACCAGAACGTCTACGGCCAGTAACTGCCGCCGTCGGCCCAGCCCCGAACTTTCACAGGAGAAAACCATGAACGACGCCAACAGCACGTCCCTCGGCCACTACGAGGTCTGGTTCCTCACCGGCAGCCAGCACCTCTACGGCGACGACGTCCTCAAGCAGGTCGCCGCCCAGTCGCAGGAGATTGCCGCCGCGCTGAACGCCTCCTCCGACGTCCCCGTCAAGGTGGTCTGGAAGCCGGTCCTCACTGATTCGGACGCCATCCGCCGCACCGCGCTGGAAGCGAACTCGGACGATTCCGTGATCGGTGTGACGGCGTGGATGCACACGTTCTCCCCGGCCAAGATGTGGATCCAGGGCCTGGACCTGCTGCGCAAGCCGCTTCTGCACCTGCACACGCAGGCCAATGTTGAGCTGCCCTGGGCGGACATCGACTTCGACTTCATGAACCTGAACCAGGCCGCCCACGGCGACCGCGAGTTCGGCTACATCCAGTCCCGCCTCGGCATTCCCCGCAAGACCGTGGTGGGCCACGTGTCCAACCCGGAAGTCTCGCGTCAGGTGGGCGTGTGGCAGCGGGCGTCGGCCGGCTGGGCCGCGGTCCGGACCCTCAAGCTGACCCGCTTCGGTGACAACATGCGCAACGTCGCCGTCACCGAAGGCGACAAGACCGAAGCGGAGCTGCGCTTCGGCGTCTCCGTGAACACGTGGTCCGTCAACGAACTCGCCGACGCCGTGCACGGCGCCGCAGAGTCCGACGTCGACGCCCTGGTTGCGGAATACGAGAGCCTCTACGAGGTGGTCCCGGAACTCCGCGCCGGGGGAGCGCGGCACGAGTCGCTGCGATACAGCGCCCGGATCGAACTGGGGCTGCGCAGCTT
>NZ_JAKFFD010000065.1:0-2253 GCF_036675385.1 Pseudarthrobacter sp.
GAAGGCCGTGGACTTTTTCACCGCCGCCACCCGGAACCTGCTCGCAGCGGAGAAAAAAGCCCAGGTACGGCACCATATTGCGCTCTCGATCGTGGGCATCGATAAGGCTGCGTCGGGGCTGTATGCCGGGAAGCTCGCGCAGGAGGATGCCGTCCGGCACGGAGAGGTGCCGTGGACCGTCCTGCGGTCCACTCAGTTCCACGAGTTTGTGCCCATGGCGATCAGCGCCGCCTCGATTGGGCCGGCGGTCCTGGTTCCTCAGATGATCACTCAGCCGGTCGCGGCGCGGGAAGTGGCTGAGGCGTTGGTGGACGCGGCAGAGCAGGGACCCCGCGGACGGGTTGCCGATCTTGGCGGGCCCCGTCGGGAGCAGCTCGCGGACCTGGTCCGCAAGTACCTGCGCAAGTCCGGGCAGCGGAAGCTGGTCGTGAAGGTACCGGCACCCGGCCTCATGGGTCAAGCCATGCGTCGCGGTGACCTGGTCCCGGCGGCAGGCTCCGCCGTCGGACGCCAGACGTTCCACGAGTGGCTGGAAACCAGGCGTCCGGTTGCCTAGTGGCGCTGCCTGTGGCGCATGACCGCCGCCGCGAGCCCCATGGTACCCATGAGGGATCCGAGGATGATTGCCAGGCCTGTGAGGTATTCAAGAATGGTCATCGTTGACGCACCTTTCATATGGCTGATGCGCTGACGCTAACTACTGATGCTCAGGATCAGCGAAGGATCGCCGGGTGCGTTCACTCAAGATTGTCGCCCACCCAAAAGTAGGCAGAAACCCTACCGGTACCCGTCCACGATCGACGCCGCGATTTCCTTGTACGCCCGCCGCGTCTCGGGCTTCAGCACGTCCAGGGTGACCAGGTCGCCGTCGGCCACGCCACGGTCGTGCGGTACGGCGATGAGCTGGCGGCAGATCCCGGCGAGGTGTTCCTCGATGGCGTCCTTGTCCACGCGGGAGGAGACCTCGTCCTTGTCGGTGATGACCACCACGGCGTTCCGGGCCAGGTCCTCGTACCCGTGGCTCGCCAGCCAGTGCAGGGTGCTGCGGGCACGCTTGGCCCCGCTCACCGCATACCCGGCGGCGATGATGATGTTGTCCGCCGACTGCAGGATCCCGCTCATGGCGTTGTGCGTCACGCCGGTGCCGCAGTCGGTCAGGGCCACGGAGTAGTAGTTGGAGATGAGCTTGCGGATCCGCAGGTACTCGGCGGCGGTCAGCGAGTCGGAGACCTCCGGGTCCTGCTCCCCCGCGATCAGGTGCAGCCGGCCGGCGTGGTGCATGTACCGGGCCAGCGCGGTGAGCGAGTCAACGCCCTCGATGTTCGCCAGCAGGTCCGTGATGGTGCGCGGGCTGGCCTGCTGGTAGATGCCCTCGCCGAGGGCGCGCTCCACGAGGTCGCCGGAGTCCGGGTTGGCGTCGATGGCGCAGGGCGGGTCGCCGCGGAATTCGGCCAGCGTCAGGCCCACGCCCACCGTGGTGGAGGTCTTGCCGATGCCGCCCTTGAGGCTCAGCACCGCGGTGTTGTAGCTGCCCTGCAGCTGGCGGGAGATGCGGCGGCCCAGCTCGTCCTCCTCGCGCTGCTTGGCGCTGGGGCCCATGTTCCAGGCCCCGCCCGTGAGCGAGTAGAGGGCGCCGCGGACGCCGCCCACCGGCCGGGGCTTCTGCTCCTTGACGAACAGGCCCGGGGAGCTGATGAAGTCGGGCATGGGGCTGTCGGCGATGATGTCCGCGGTGGTGGGGCGGATGCGCCGGAACGCCGGTGCCGGCTCCGGTGCTTCCTCAGGAAGGTACGACGACGGCGGCGCGGCTTCGTCGCCGTCGTACGCCACTGCGGGGGTGCCATAGTCCGGCTCGGCCGGCTGCCCGTCCTGCGGCGCCGCCTGCGGCAGCGGGGTCACCGGCGGCCTGGCGGGCCGGCGGGTGGGCGCCGGGACGAAGGTGATGGGAGCAGAGGGCGCGGGGCTGGTTTGGTCGGCGGCGGCCGCCGCCTCTGCCCAGGAACTGCGGCGCGGTACCGGGGTGCCGGCGTCGGGGGTGCTCGAAAGATCTGGCGTTACGGCTGGCATGGTTCCTGTCTGGGCATCCAACAGCGCACCGTCGGCGCGACGGAGGTCACGGCGTCGCCGGGGCGGTTGCGGTAGCCCTGCATCTTCTGCGATGGGGCGTGCGTTCTGATCCGCCGGATCGGGCATGTCTGTCCCCCCAGGACTTTCGGCACAAGGTTCTGCGGCACTTTACGGACTGATTCAATC
>NZ_JAKFFD010000084.1:0-2230 GCF_036675385.1 Pseudarthrobacter sp.
CTCCCCCGCGGCAAAGTGGTCCAGCAGCCGGGGGTCAACATAGCTCTTCCGGGCGATCGACGGCGTGTTCCCCAGCACCGCGGCAGCCTCCAGCATGGCCACGCTGATGGCGCCCTTCCGCGCCGTAACGGTCGGTTGCGGGCCGCTGCGTGCCAGGCTGACGGCGGCGGCTACCGTCCCGTGCAGGGTCCGGAAGTCCTTGGCGGTGAAGTCCAGGCCCGTCCGCTCCTTGACGTAGGCATTGATGTCCGCGCTGGTGACCGGCCGCCAGGTCCGGCCCTCCTTGAACGCCAGCAGCCTGGCATTTCCACCGCGGCGCTTGAGCATCCGCACCAGGGCGGAGAGGTCGGCGTCGTGGATTTCCGACTCCCAGTCTTTCCCGCTCTTGGCCGGAAACCTCAGCTCCAGGCACTCCTTGCGGACGTGGACATGCGCACACAGGAGCGTGGCCAGGCCGCGGCTGCCGTTCTCGTTGGTGTACCGCTCGGACCCCACCCGCAGGGACCCGCTGTCCAGCATCCGGAAGGCCGCCGCCAGGACACGTTCGCGGCTGGGGCCGTCGCTGCGCAGGTCCAGGGTGACCAGCCGGCGGGCGGTGGGCAGCGACTCGGCCAGCTGCAGGGCACGGTCGAACTTCACGCGGTCTTTCCGCTCCCGCCAGGCGGGGTGGTAGATGTACTGCCGCCGGCCCACCGCATCGAGGCCTGTCGCCTGGATGTGCCCGTTGTCGAACGGCGCAATCCAGACGTCGGTCCAGGCCGGCGGGATGCCGATGCTTTCCAGCCGTTCCCGGACAGGCCCCTGCTGCAGTACGGAGCCGTCCAGGTCCCGGTAGCTGAAGCCCGTCCCGGCGGGCACGCGACGGTAGCCGCGGCCGTTGGTGTTGCTGCGGCGGAGCCTCACGGGACGGCAACCAGCGGGGTCATCGGTTCCATGAAGGAAAGCGTACTGAGTTTTGACTGGAATACGCGTCCATCAACTGGTGTTATTGGTTAGGTGCCTACTCCCCCTGAAACCGACTCTTTACCCAAGACCGCTGTGACCGCGCCAGCAGGTCCCAAGGCAGTAGACAAGGAGACGACGGCGGGAGTCCTGTTCGGTTTCGGCGCGTACGGGCTGTGGGGGCTGCTCCCGCTGTACTTCTTTGCGTTGATGCCCGCCGGTGCGGTGGAGATCGTGGCCAACCGCGTGGTGTGGTCGCTGTTTTTCTGCGTCCTCCTGATCACGGTCACCCGGTCCTGGCGTGCGCTGGCAGCAGCCTTCCGCGACCGTTCCGTGTTCGGCACCCTCGCCATCGCGGCCGCACTCATTGCCGTGAACTGGCTGACCTATACCTACGGCGTCACCACCGGCCAGGCCGTCGAAGCCGCCCTGGGCTACTTCATCAACCCCCTGGTCTCGGTCCTCCTGGGTGTGTTCGTCCTGAAGGAGAAGCTGCGCCCCCTCCAGTGGGCCGCCGTCGGAATCGGTTTTGTAGCGGTGGGCGTGCTCACGGTGAGCTACGGCAAACTGCCCTGGATCGCCCTGACGCTGGCCGTCAGCTTTGGCCTGTACGGGTTTGTGAAGAAGCGCGTTGGCCCGAAGGTGGACGCGGTGACCAGCCTCAGCGTGGAAACCATTGTGCTGGCCCCTGTCGCCGCGGCCACCATGGTGTTCCTCGGCGTCAGCGGCTCGGCCACCCTGGCCAGCCAGGGCCCCGGGCACTTCTGGCTCCTGGTGGCCTCCGGCGTGATCACCGCGGTGCCGCTGCTGTTCTTCGGTGCGTCGGCCCGCCGGCTGCCCATGACCACCATCGGGCTGCTGCAGTACGTTGCCCCGCTCCTGCAGTTCATCGTGGCGCTGGTGGTGTTCCAGGAAGCCATGACCACCAGCCGCTGGATCGGCTTCGGTGTGGTGTGGCTGGCCCTGCTGGTGCTGACCGTCGACATGCTCCGGATGGCAGGCAAGAACTCAAGGGCCAGGAAGCGGGCCCGCGCCTCATAGTACGAGCGCGAAAGAACACTTGAGGCCCCGGAAACGTGAGTTTCCAGGGCCTCAAGTGTTCGTTCGCGCCGTTGCGAGAGGGCGCTAACTCTGTGGCGGGGTCCTAGGCGTTGGCCTTGATGGCCGCGGCCAGGACGTCCAGGCCGTCGTTCAGCAGGTCGTCGGTGATGACCAGCGGGGGCAGCAGGCGGATGACGTTGCCGTAGGTGCCGCAGGTGAGGATGATGACACCCTCCTTGAGGCAGGC
>NZ_JAKFFD010000241.1:0-2212 GCF_036675385.1 Pseudarthrobacter sp.
CACCCGGGAGGGTGTGGGAGAGTAGGTCACCGCCGGAACATCATTACAGGTCGAGAGCCCCCCAACCACCAGGTTGGGGGGCTCTCCCACGTTAACCACCACACCACAAAACACCCCCGAACCGGGGACGCTCTCTCACTTAATCCAGCGAAAACCCGGACCCTCTCTCATCCTGCAGTGAATTCGGACACCCCCACAGCAATGACCGGTGGCGGCATGTTGGTTTGCCGGCTGGCGTACACCGGAGGCCGACCGGCTCCGATCGACCAGTTGGCCGGCGGGTGCCGTCGGTCGAGATCACCCGCCCTATGTGCCGGTGTACGCCTCTCGTTGTGGGCGCGCGACGTACGAACGGCGCTGACTGGGGTTGCACTCGTCAGCTGGCCGGGTCGTAGTGGAACTGCCGGACTTCTTGTGAGCAGCGGCAGGCGACGGCGATCTTCGCAGCCCATCCGAGTGCCGCCTCCCGCGAGGGCAGCTCGAGAACGGTGTAGCCGCCGTTGGGTACCTTATGGCCTGGGTATGTGCCCTCGGTGACGGTGCCGTCACCGGCCACGAGCACCGGGTGTACGTTTTCATCGATCCCGCCGCCGAAGACGTACACGCCCGCCGCCTTGGCCTCTTCGATGACTGCATGCGAGGCTTCGACCACCGCCTCGAAATCCTCCTCGGGGACCACCATGGCCTCACCAGGGAACGAGATCAGGTACTTCGTCATTCGAGGACTCCTCTGCTCCGGCGGCGCCGTCCGTCGGCTCTTCTCTGCGGCACCGCGCTAGTGCCCAACCTGATTATGGCTCCGACGCCCGACATGTGGTCAAGGTTCTGCGCCTCGGCCGACCCGCAGAACCTGCTCGATCGGCACCGTCTGAGAGCACGCTCTAAAGCGCGCGCCCGCGAGGGAGGGGTTGGCGATAACAGCAGCCATGGATCTCTTCGACATGATCGCTCGAGCCGGTGGGCTGTCGTTCCAAGGTCCTCAAGGTCACTATCCGCCGGCACCGGTGTATCGATTGCGGGTACATGTGGCACCAGACCAGGAGTGGCGACAAGTACGTTACCGTGATCGTCGACCTCACCCCGATCCGGGTGGGCACCGGAACCGCCCGCCTGGTGGGCACTCGATGAGTGCCGGCGTCGGGTCCAGCAGGCCATCCGTGGCCACCGCGGCCGTACCGGTCTATAGAGGGCACTCCAAACGAATAGGCAACTCTGCCCGGATGCATCGATTCCTGCTGCCCGCCATAGGGTGGCTGCATGACGGATGCAGCGGTCGAGACCGCGTACTCATGGAGAGCCGCCGAGTACATTGCCAGATTTGGGTCTGTAGAGTCCACACATCCGGCTGACCGGAAGCTCATAGCTGAGTGGGTCGCACCTCTGGTGGGGCCAGTGCTGGATGTGGGATGCGGGCCCGGCCATTGGACCAAGTTCCTCGCGGACCAAGGGGCGGCGGCCGAAGGAATCGATTTGGTGCCGGCGTTTATCAAGCAAGCAGAGGCATCCTTCCCCGGCATCCCATTCCGCGTCGCCTCCCTCACGAGTCTCGGAGTTCCCGAAGGATATGCATCCGGCATCCTGGCTTGGTACTCGCTAATCCACTGTGAACCCGACCAGGTTCCCTCCGTTCTCCGGGAACTGGCACGGCGCCTGGCTCCTGGCGGAGTTCTCCTGCTAGGTCTGTTTGACTCAGACGAAATCGAGAGATTTCCGCATGCGGTGACGCCTGCGTACTCCTGGCCCGTGGGAGACCTTAGCAGGATCCTTGGTGCAGCCGGCTTCGAAACCGTCTCCCATCAGAGAAGAACTGATCCTGGTCATCGGCCGCACGCCGCCATCAGTGCACGCCTGAGCCGTTCTTAGTCGACATGGCCGGCAGGGACGCGCACAGAGGTTCACGATAGGGCGAACCTACAACACGGCAGAGGTTCCGAGCTGCCACCGGAGAGTCCATAGCCCTGGTCGTCTCGGCTGCTGGCCATTCCCTGCGCGATGTGATCCAGTCAACAGAAACCCGTTCTGGCCGAATAGTGCACCGGGACTCCGGTGAGCCCCTCAGATTCCCCGCCACGACGCGGATCCTGGGGGCGTAGGGCCTGTTGTGGGGGTGGATTTGCGGTGGGGGTTGGGTGGGTGTATTGTTTTCTAAGTCGCCGCGAGGGGAACAGCGAAGAGCTGGTTACCGCGGGCGGCCAAACCCCCTAATTCAAGA
>NZ_JAKFFD010000070.1:0-11255 GCF_036675385.1 Pseudarthrobacter sp.
AGCGGGTAGATCACGAAGGTGGTCACCGCGATGCCCATGAGGAGCGCAGCCGGGACCTTCCAGCGGTCCCAGTCGTGCGTGAGGCCGGCGATGATCACTGGGGCCAGCCAGATGATGAACTGCGGCGAACCCACCTTGTTGAACACGATGAACGCAGTGGTCATCATCAGCGCGCCCTCGAGGAAGAGCTCCTCCCGCTCGGCGCCGCGGTTCAGTGCCCGGACCAGCAGGACCGCGGCCACCACGGCGGCAAGGATCAGCAGCGGCTGCATCAGGAACGCGGCCACATCGGCGCCGGGGCCGTAGACCTCGGTGGAGTTGATGGCCGTGTTGTCCGCCATCTTGGACCCGGCGATGTTGAAGACACTGAGCCACACCCACGGCGTGGAGAACGTGGCTTCAAGCTGCATGCCACGCTCGCCCTGGTTGGTCAGGAAGTCCATGATGTGCGGCAGCCCGCCGGACAGGTACGTGCCCAGGCCCACGACGGCGGTGACCGCCACTCCGGAGGCCAGCACCTGGATCCGCTTGCGGCTGGCAATGACGATCGGCACCAGGACCGCTGCCGGCCACACCTTGAGCCAGGTGGCCACGCTCAGCAGGATCCCTGCCACGACGGGGCGTTCGGCCGCGTACAGCAGCGCAATCAGCACGATGGGGGCCGTGATGCCCTCCACCCGGGCGAAGCTGAGATAACCCATAAAGACGGTGAAAAACAGCCACCACCAGGCCGGGGCAATGCCCTTCACCTTCCGCGGTCCGCGGGTCAGGAAAGCAAGCCCGACGGCGTTGAGTGCTGTGATGATCAGGAACCAGCACAGGAGGTACAGGCTGGGTCCGGCAATGTTCGCGAGGAAGATGGGGATCTGCGCCAGCACCGGGTATACCCAGGGGCTGATCTTGCCGTCCAGGCTATCCGGGTTGTAGCCGTCCATGGCCCACTGGCGGTACTGCTCGGTGTCGCTGAACGTATCGCCGTTGAGAAAGAACGACGCCATCCAGCCCAGGAAATACAGGTGGATGACTGCGAAGCCCCACCAGACGCTGGACGGACGGGCGAACCAGTCCACCACTCGGGCGGGCAGGACGGTGCTGCGGACGCTGACCAGCCGGTCGAAGAACTTCGTGGAAATCTCAGGACTCCTTGAGCGCGGGGACGGTCGCTGGAGTCTTTTTGCCCAGCGAGTACAGGCGCCGGACCGACCACAGGAACAGGACCACCAGGAGGACGTTGCGGATAGTCAGCACGCCGGCCATGAGGGGGTTGTTGTGGCTGAGGGCATCGTAGAACAGCGGGTAGATGAAGAACGTGGCCACGGCGATGGCGATGAGCATGGCCGCGGGGACCCGCCACTCACGCCAGCTGTGCGCCAGGCCCACCGCCACGGCCGGGGCCAGCCACACCATGAACTGGGGCGAGCCCACCTTGTTGAACACCACAAAGGCGGTGGCCAGGGTGAGCGCGCCGGCCAGCAGCAGCTCAGTGCGGTCCACGCCGCCGTCGGCCGTTCCGTTGCCGTTGAGCTTGCCGTTGTGCAGCGCCCAGAACGTCAGGCCGGCCACGAGCAGCGCGGCAAGGATGAGGAGCGGCTGCATCAGCACGGACATCACGGCGGTGCCGGGGCCGTCCACCTGCATGGAGTTGATATCGGTGTTCATGTACATCCGGGAATCGCCGATGTTCAGCACGGACAGCCACAGCCACGGGGTGGTGAACGTTGCCTCGAGCTGCATGCCCCGGTCACCCTGCTGGGTCAGGAAGTTCAGCAGCTTGGGCACACTGCCAACCGCGGCGGCGAGTGCCACCACCACCGCTGACGTGGCCACGCCGGCCAGCACCACCAGCAGGCGGTTCTTGACCACGGCGAACAGGGCCAGCATGACCGCGGCGGGCCAGACCTTCACCCAGGTCGCGGCGGCGAGGATGACCGAGGCGATGAACGGCCGGCCCACACCGTAGGCCAGGGCCACCAGGACGATCGGTGCGGTGAGGCCGTCCACGCGGGCGAAGCCGAGCCATCCCATGAGCAGCGTGAAGATCAGCCACCACCAGCCCGCGGGGATGGCGTCCTGGTTGCGGCCACGGTCCGTGAGCTTGGCCAGGGCCCAGCCGTTGAGGAGGGTGGTCATCAGCACCCAGAGGAAGAAGAACGGTCCGGGTCCGGCCAGCCCTGCAAGTGCCATGGGGATCAGCGCGAGAATGGGGTAGACCCACGGGCTGGGGCCGCCGCTGAGGTGGGTTTCGTCAAAACCCGCCCGGGCCCACTCGCGGTAGATGAAGGTGTCGCTGAAGGCCTCACCGCGCAAGGACAGCAGCGCCGCGAAAATCAGGAAACCCAGGTGCACCAGGATGAAGCCGGTGAGGAGCCCCCGCGGCGTGTTCAGCCAGGACCGTACGGCCGCTGGAAGGATGACGTTGCGGATCCGGGTGAGCGTGGCGAAGAATGCGTCCGTGGAAATGGCGGAATCCTTGTCAGAGAGGGGCATAAACAGGTGCCGGATCTTGCCGCGGGGCTGGAACCGGGAGCATCGGAGGTCCGTCTACAACAGCCTCCACCATGAGTCAAGGGTAGTTGAATGTCAGTGGTGGCCAATAATCCTGCGGCTCCGTGAGTGGACTACTCGGACTTGGCCAGGCGGTAGCGCTCGATCTGTTTCAGCCGCCGCAGGAGGCTGTCGCGCCGCGGGTGCGGGACGGCGTCGGGCGCCTCTGCGGTGAGGTCGATGTGTTTGGTGCCGTATTGCCAGAGCAGGAGGTCATCGAGCAGGCGGTCCGGTCCGGGGGAGTAGCGGTGGTCCAGCGCCTTGCGGACCTCGGTGATCCGCTGGGCGCTGAGCAGGCCGGCCAGCTGGACGGTCTGGTTGAGGCCGTGGGCGGCCATGAGCTCGGCAGCCCAGCCCCAGTCGTCATCGACTTTGCGGTCCACGTGCGGCAACAGCGTGCGCCAGACGTCACGGATCCGGTTGGGTGTGAGCTGCGCGGCCCCCTCACCCTCGACGTCCCAGTAGCTGCGGACTTCCTCGTAACGTTCGTGCAGGTCCGCGAAGGCGCTTTCCACGGTTTCCAGCATGGCGGCGGTGGCGGTGAACTGGCGGTCGAAATGCGGCGTCCAGGCGCGGGGGTCCTCGGCCTTGAAGCGGATGTCGTGCTCGATCTCGCTCCAGGCGTGGGCGAAGACGGTGCGGATCTGGCATTCGAAGAAGTAGCTGCCGTTGGCCGGAATGTCCGGGTTGAAGGCCTGCTGGTAATCCTTGACGGCCTCGTTCTGGATGGTGCGCAGGATGAGGTGGCGGCTGGAATAGCCGTACGTGCCTGACTCGATGGAGCCGATGTCCTTCTCGCGGTCACCGCGGCAGTCGAATATCTGGCGCTGGCGCTTGATGATGTTGGCCACCAGCGCGTTCTCGGCCGGCAGCTTGGTGATGACGCGCACGCCCACCATGTCGTTGAGGGTGCGGAACGGGTCCGGGAACTTCAGCACCGGGGGCCCGCCCGGTTCCAGCGGTTCCTCAATCCGGGAAATTTTCTCCCGGAACGATTCCACCGACTTGGTGCGCCCCGTGACAAACAGCGGCGTGACCTCGGTGTCCTTCAGCATGTCGCGGAGGATGTGGAGAACGTCCTTGGTGACCAGCTTCAGGGCAGGGCGGACGCGCTCGTAGATCTCCACGTTCTCCTGCACGGATTCACGCAGGCTGATGTCCAGGCTGTCCCAGTTACTCGGCATGCCTCCAGCTTACGGCGGGGGTGTGACAGCGGCTTGTCATGCCCGGCACAGTGTTATGCCGAGGTGGAGTTGCGGACCACCAGGGAGCTCTCCAGCGTCAGCTGCGGCTGCTCCAGCTGGCGGCCTTCCATGAGCAGGCGCAGCTGTCCGCCTGCCTTCAGCCCCAGCGAGGTTGCCGGCAGGTGCACGCTGGTCAGGCTGGGATTGCTCGTGGCGGAGTACGGCAGATCGTCGAAGCCGGCGATGGCCAGCTGGCCCGGGATCTGCACGCCTGCCACCCGTGCTTCCTGCAGCACCCCGTAGGCGTGGGTGTCCGTGCAACAGACGACGGCGGTGACCCCGGCCTGCTGCCACGCCGGCCAGGCGGAGGCGAATGCGGCGGCGGACGCGCCGACGTCGATGGTGGTACTGATGATGTGGCCGGGCTCCACGGTTATTCCGTGTCCCGCTGCCTCGGCCAGGAAGGCGCGGCGCCTGACCTCAAACGTGGCCGTGCCTGTCACGCTGTCCACGTAGGCCACCCGGCGGTGCCCAACATCCGCCAAATGCGCGGCCAGCTGGCGCGCGCCGTGCGCGACGTCCAGATTGACGGACGGGGCGTAGGCCTCAAGCCCCGGCGCGTCCAGCAGGACAACGGGGCCGGCGGCAGAAAGTTCTTCCAGGAATTCGGCGTTGGGAGCGTCAACCAGAAGCCCGGCCGGCCGGAGCGCCATCAGCTTGCGGACGTCGTCCGCCTGCGGGAACTCCCCGGCGTCGGTGACGGACAGCAGCAGCTGGTAATCAGCCCCGAGGGATTCCCGGACGCCGGCGATCACCTTCGCGAAAAACGGGTTGGAGATGTCCGGGGCCACGAGTAAGACGATGGAGCTGACGCCTTTGGCCAGCGAACTGCCCACGCTGTCCACGACGTAGCCGAGCTCGGAAATGGCCTCCCGCACCCTGGCGATGTTGTCCTCAGAGACGCGGCCGGCAGTCTTGCCGTTGGCCACTAGGGAAACCGTCGCCGTCGAGACGCCGGCGCGGGCCGCAACCATGGCCGCCGTGATCCGCGGCGAGCGGACGGATGGCTGCACCTGCTCCGCGGATTCCATACCTCGATCGTAGTAGGCAGGCCGCTGCATGCGGGCCTTTGGCCCGCATGCCCGCAGCGATCCTAAGCACTGACCTCCTGAACGCGGGCGGCATCCGGTGACGCTGTGAGGGGCACAGGTTCCGGTCGTGGCACCGTGCTTTGGATCGGGACCATGGCTCCGGTCCGGGCCGATTCGAGCACCGATTCCATAACTTCAAGGACGTGATAAGCCAGCCGGCCGCCGGCGCGCGGTTCTGCTCCCTCCGGCGTCGCCGCCAGATCGGCGATGCCGAACCCCCGGCCGGAGTCCACGTACCCGGCCGAGACCGGAAGGGTCTTCCAGGAGTCGGCGCCGAGGGTGAACAGTTCCACGTCACCGTCGAAGTGGTTCGGATCCGGGACCACCAGGGAGCCGCGCTCGCCGTGGATCTCAATGTTCGACGACCGTGTCTTGACGGCGTCGAAGCTCATGACCAGGGTGGACAGCGCCCCGTTGGCGTGGACCAGGATACCGGTCACGTGCGAGTCGAAGTTGACCGGGATCACCTCGCCTTCCCGCGGACCCGACCCGATGGTCCGCTCGGTCCGCGTATGGCTGGCCGCCCCGGTCACGGAGACCACCGGCCCCAGCAGGCTAACCAGCGCACTGACGTAATACGGCCCCATGTCCAGCAGCGGGCCCCCGCCGGGCTGGTAGTAAAAATCCGGGTTAGGGTGCCAGCGTTCGTGGCCGGGTGTGACCATCGTGGCGGTGGCCGAGATGGGGGATCCGATCAGGCCGTCGTCGATCGCTTTGCGGGCCGTCTGGATGCCGGTTCCGAGAACGGTATCCGGGGCGCAGCCGACGGCGACACCGGCGGCGCGCGCCGCTTCCAGCACCCGGCGGGCCTCGCCAGTCGTGGCAGCCAAGGGCTTTTCCCCGTAGACGCTCTTGCCCGCGGCGATTGCCTTGAGGGCCACTTCGGCGTGGGCGGCGGGGATGGTCAGGTTCAGGACCAGGTCCACGTCATCGGCGGCGATCAGTTCGTCGACCGTGAGCGCCCGGACGCCGTCGTAGCCAGCGGCTACAGCCTGCGCGCGGGACGGATCCAGATCCGCCACCGCGACAAGTTCGATGGCATCGAGCCGCCGGAAGTTGGCGAGGTACTGGGCGATGATGGCCCCGCACCCAATGATTCCTACTTTCAACGGCTTGCCCACAGCAGGCCCCTTTCGATGATGGTGCGGACGTTGCTGTCCTGGAGAATTTCCACCCGGTGCCCGGGGGTGGCGACGAAGATTCTGCCCTGGCCCCATTGCCGGGTCCAGATGGCCGGCGAAGTCACTTCACGGTTCCAGGGATCCCACGCGCGGACCTTCTGGGTGGTGGTGGCGAGGACGTCGACGTAGTCGTCGGCCAGTACCCAGTACTGTTCGGTGACCAGTTCGAAGTCGCCGATGCCGCGGGTAATGGGATGGGTTTCCGCGGCGGGAAGCATGTTGATGGTGTACGGGACGTAGTTGTCGGACTGTTCGCCGCTGCGCTCGTCGGGGTGTTTGCCGGGATGGCAGGCAAACTGTCCGCCGATCAGGTGGAGGTAGTCCGAGGTGTTCCGGTAGGAGTCGGCGATCCCGCCGTGCCAGCCGGCCAGGCCGGTGCCGTTCTCGACGGCGGCCCGCAGGCCCTCGAATTCATCCTTCTCGATGGTGGACATCGTCATGCACTGCATGATGAGGTCAACGCCGGCCATGTAGCCGGCATCGGCGTAGATTTTGGGGGACTCTTCGACCCGGACGTCAAAGCCGTTGTCCTTCAGGTACGGAATGAAAAGCTCTGTGGCCTCTAAGGGCTGGTGTCCATCCCATCCGCCACGGACCACGAGTGCGGTCTTTTTGTCTGTCATGGGTTTTCCTTTGCTGGGGTTCCGTGTTCTGTACTCAAGGTCCTAGACCTTCTGCCATTGGCTGGAGTTGGCTGCGCTGTCCTCGACGGCGGCCAGCACCTGCTGGACCTGTAAGGCATCGGCGAAGGACGGTTCTGGCTGGCGGTTCTCCGCGATGGCGGTGACGAAGTCCACCACCTGGTGGGTGAAACCGTGTTCGTAGCCCAAGCCGTGGCCGGTGGGCCACCAGTTGCCGACGTACGGATGCTCGGGCTCGGTGACGAAAATCCGCCGGAAGCCGGCATCGGGGGATTCGGCCGCGTCGTAGAAGGACAACACGTTCATTTCCTCGAAATCGAAGGCCAGGGACCCCTTGGTGCCGTTCAGTTCCAGCCGCATCGCGTTCTTGCGGCCCAACGCGTAGCGGGTGGCCTCGAAGACACCGATGGGACCGCCGTCGAACCGGGCACTGAAGATCGCGGCGTCATCGACCGTGACGGAACCGCGCGGCGCATCATTGCCCGGCTCACCGTGTCCGCCCAGGCCGACAAGATCGCCGGCCAACGGACGCTCAGCAACGAATGTTTCCAACAGGGCCGAAACGCCGGTTATCTTCTGCCCGGTGATCCATTGCGCAGCGTCGATGCTGTGCGCACCGATATCGCCGAGGGAACCGGAACCGGACTTGCTCTTGTCCAAGCGCCACGTCATGGGGGCGTTCTCGTCTGAGAGCCAGTCCTGCAGGTACTGCGCCCGCACGTGCCGGATGGTTCCCAGCCTGCCCTGCTCCACGAGCCGCTTGGCCAGCGCCAGCGCGGGCGTCCGCCGGTAGCTGAAGCCGCACAGCGAGAACACCCCGCGTTTGGCGGCCGCCTCCGCCGCAACTGTCATCCGCTCCGCTTCCTCGACAGAGTTGGCGAGAGGCTTTTCGCACAGCACGTGCTTGCCCGCCTCGAGGGCGGCGATCGCGATTTCGGCGTGCGTGTCGCCAGGCGTACAGATGTCAATCAGGTCAATGTCATCGCGCTCGATGAGGCGCCGCCAGTCCGTCTCCGCGGAGTTCCAGCCCAGCTTGTCGGCCGCGGCGCGGACGCCGTCCCCGTTTCGGCCGGCTACAGCCGTGAGCTGGGGTTCCAGCGGCAGGTCAAAGAACCGGGGGGCTGTCCGCCATGCGTGGGAGTGGGCGGTGCCCATAAAGGCGTGGCCCACCATGCCGACGCGCAATGGCTTTGCGGAAGTCATTCATTTCCTTTCGTAGGTATTTCGGTTTACTTGCTGAATCCGGCGGTCAGGCCGCTGAGCAGCTGGCGCCGGGCGATGACGTAGATGACCAGCAGCGGCAGCGTGGCGAGCACCACGGATGCCAGCACGGCGGGGATATTGACGCTGAACTCCCCTTGGAACGTCCATAGCGACAAGGGGAGCACCCGGGTGGAAGGGCTCTGCGTCAGGATGAGCGGGAAGAGGAAGCCGTTCCACACGTGGAGGGCGTTGTAGATGCCCACGGTGATGACGGCGGGCTTGGTCATGGGCAGGGCGAGCCGCCACATCATCGCCCAGTCTGAGCAGCCGTCCAGGCGCATCGATTCGAAGAGCTCATTGGGCACATCCCGCATGAAGTTGGACAGGATGAGGACGGAGATGGGGATCGCGAAGGCGATGGACGGGAGCACCAGTGCGAGCAGCGTGTCATAGAGGTGGGCCCTGGTGATCATCCAGTAAATCGGGATGATCGTGGCATGCAGCGGAATGGCCAGGCCAAGGAGGAAGAGGTTGTTGGTCCAATTCAGGAACCTCCCCTTGCCGCGGACAATCGCGTAGGCGGCCATAAACGCCACGAACAGTCCCGGCACCACACTGCCCACCGTCACAATGAGGCTGTTCATGAAGTACTTGGCGAAGTCGTTCTCAAGCACCAGTTTGTAGTTATCCAGCGTCGGCTCGGTGGGCGGCATCATCGGGTTCGAGGTGAAGAATCCGGCCTGGTTCTTCAGGCTGGTCACCACCACGTAATACACGGGGATGATGATGAAGGCCAGCCAGGCCCAGCCGCCCAGGCCACCCAGGAAGTTGGGCCGCTGCCGGGCAGCGCGGGCGGTGCGGCGGCTGGGGCGACGCCCTGCGCTGCCCGGACGGCGTACGACGGCGGCAGGAGACGTGGGTAGCTGAATCTCGGTGGCCATCAGGCACCTTCCAATTGGCTGTCGTTGCGGTTTTTCCCACCAAGGCGCTGCAGCAGCAGGGCAAGGACCAGGCCGATGACCACCAGGATGACGCCGAGTGCGCTCGCGGCACCCATGTCATTGGCCTTGAATCCGGTCAGATACATGTGAAGGGGAAGCAATCGGGTGGCATAGCCGGGTCCACCGGCGGTCAGGACGAAGATGAGGTCGAAGTAGGCCAGTGAGCCCACCACCATCAGCGTGGAGGAGGTGATGATGGTGTACTTCAGCTGCGGCAAGGTGATGCTGAAGAACTGCTGGATGCGCCCTGCGCCGTCGATCTGGGCGGCCTCATACAACGACGTGGGGATCTGCCGGACACCGCCTTGGTAGATCAGGGTGTGGAACGGCACGAACTGCCACGCGATCACAAAAACGACGACGAACAGCACCAGGTCCGAATTGCCCAGCCAGTCCTGCGTGAGGAACGGCAGTCCCAGGCCGGGGCCCAGCCCGAAGTTGGGATCCAGGAGTGCCTTGAAGGCGATGGCCACGGCGGCGGAGGAGAGCAGGAGAGGCACGAAGTACAGGACGGCAAGCGCTGCCCGGTACTTCTGGCCTGCTGCCGTGAAGACGCCCAGCAGCAGGCTGATCGGTGCCTGGACGATGAAGGAGAAGAACATGATCTTCGCCGTCACCAGCAATGCGTTGCCCGTGATCGGATCGGTCAGGACGGTGGTCCAGCTGGAGAATCCATCAAGCCTGATTTCGCCCAGGCCGTCCCACTTCGTGAAGCTGAGGAACAGCACGCCGAACAACGGGATGATCGCGAAGAGGAGGAAGAAGACGAGGGCTGGAGCGGCCAGCCACCCCGACGGACCCTTTTCCAGGGTCCGCCGGGAAGCTCCGGTGGTAACGGACACAGCTATTTTCCGATCGTTGCGTTCATCGTTGCGACAAACTGCTCCGGGGTGATCTTGTTCAGGAAGATCTGATCCAGGTTGGCGAGCATCGCGTCGCCCTGCGCGGGGCTCAGTGCCTGGTCCCAGGAGAGCTGGAAGTTGGGAGCGTCTTTGGCCAGGCCGTACGCGAAGTTCAGGAATCCCTTGTCCGGTGAGGCTTCCAGCTTGCTTTCGATGCCGGTGACCACCGGCACTGCGCCGGAGTCGATCAGGGTCTGGGTGTCCGCATCGGTAAACATCCCGTCCTTGATGTACTCCAGGGCGGCTGCCTTCTGGCTGTCCGTGGCCTTAGAGGAGACGGACCAGAAGTTGGACGGGTTGCCCACGATGTTGGCGGGATCGCCCTTGCCGCCTTCAACGGTGGGGAATGTGGTGAAGCCCAACTTGCCGCCCTTGGTGAAGTCCGGCGCGTCCTTCTTCATGCCCTGGTAGATCCAGCCGCCTTGGAGCACCATCGCAGCTTTGCCCGTGTAGAGCAGGGCCTGGTCCGCGTTGGAATCGGCCGCGATCGAGGAGAAGCCATTGATGAAGCCGCCCGCATTGACCAGGTCCTGGATCTTGGTCAGGGATTCAAGCACTGCAGGGTCTGACCAGGCATCGGGCTTGTTGGCCGCAATGTTGTTGAACACCTCGGGTCCGCCGATGCGGTCCACCAGGTATTCAAGCCACATCAGGTCCGGCCATTTGGACTGGCCGCCCAGCGAGAAGGGAGCCACCCCGGCCTCTTTGAACTTCGGCACGAGGGCCATCAGCTCGTCCCAGGTCTTGGGTGGCTGGGCGCCGATCCTGTCGAACAGATCCTTGTTGAAATAGAGCACAACCGGCTGGACGTTGTTGTTGGGCAGGGCGTAAATTTTGCCGTCCACCTGGCCGTTCTTGATGATGGACGGCAGGTAGCGATCCTTGACCTCCGGGTTTTCCGCAATGAAGTCCGTGAGGTCCTCGATCTGCCCGGAGTCAACGTAGGACTTGAGGACGCCGCCGCCCCAGCCGTAAATGAAAGTGGGACCTTCACCGGCGCCGATGGCGGTACGCACCTTGGTCTTGTAGGCATCGTTTGCGAAGAAGTCGAGTTTGATGGACTGGTCGGGATGCGCAGTGTTCCACGCGTCGATAGATTTTTGGGTATTGGCCTGGTTCCCGCCGGTCAGCCCCCACATCGAGGGCGAATCGGCGCTGACATTTGCGGGTCCGCTGGAACCGCAGGCGGCCAGGGAGAGCGTCAGTGCGGCAGCCAGGGCTGTGGAACGCAGCTTTCGATTGAACATATGGTTTCCGTCCATCCTTCGGGGGTCGTCACTGAGCGCCCGGTGTGAGTTCAGAAGTCCAGCCTCAGGAAAGAGGCAGCACTGTGAGTGGAGTTGGTTTCACCTAAAGTCTTCGAAATATTTCGATAATGCTTTCGGTTGAGTGACACAAAGGTAACGGATATCACAATTGGACGTCAAGGCATTTTGTGCAACAAATTC
>NZ_JAKFFD010000200.1:0-2179 GCF_036675385.1 Pseudarthrobacter sp.
TCACGAAGACCTTGCCACGGCGGCGGACCACCTTGCAGTCGCGATGACGGGTCTTTGCCGACTTCAGGGAGGAAAGGACTTTCATGACGCACCTCGGAAAATTTGGACTGGAACTGTCTGGGAGTGGGCCGGAGCGAACCAAGGGGTCGGCCGGGACAAAATCAAGCCGCGCATTTTAGCGGAGTTTTCCCTTGAGGTTCAAGCCTTTGCCTCGCGGTGCATCACAATCCGCCGGTTGGCGGCAAGGCTGGCCGGGCATAATGCGGCCAAAACCAGGGGGTTCCCATGTCCGAAAGCATTCCAGTCCTGACCATCGACGGCCCCTCCGGTGCGGGCAAGGGCACCGTGAGCCGCATCGCGGCAGTACGGCTGGGCTGGCACTACCTCGATTCCGGAGCCTTGTACCGGGCGGTCGGGGTGGCGGCGAGCTGGGCCAACCTGGATGTCTCCGATCCCGCTGCGCTGGTCCGCTGCACCTTCGACACCAACGTCACTTTCAAGGAAAACGCCCACGGCGACCTGCGGGTCTGGGTCAATGGCTCCGACGCTACCGACGAGCTCAGGCTCGAGACCACCGGGGCTGTCGCCTCGGCCATAGCCGCCTTCCCGGAGGTCCGTTCCGCCCTGAAGGAGCGCCAGCGAGCCTTCCGGCAGCCCCCGGGCCTGGTGGCGGACGGGCGGGACATGGGGACCGTGATCTTCAACGACGCCCCCTACAAGGTTTTCCTGACCGCCAGCGCCGAGGAACGCGCCGAAAGGCGCTATAACCAGTTGAAAGACAAAGGGGTTTCCGTCACTATAGACGGTCTGCTACGCGAGATTCTCGCCCGCGACGCCCGTGATGCCCAGCGCACGGTGGCGCCGTTGAGGCCGGCCGAAGACGCCGTCCTCATCGATACCACCGGCCTCAACATCGAACAGGTCGTGGAGCGTGTGCTGGCGCTGGTGAAGCCCTAGGTAATCCAAGGCTCCGCCGCACCTTGCAAGCGATCAAGCTTGGCGGAAAAGCCCCGTCGGGGATTTCCCCCGGCGGTACCTCAACCACAACACTCACGGCCACTGGCAATTCCGCCCAGGCCGACAACGGGTGGACCGGCGCACATGCAACAGGTGTCCGGTCTGCGTCATCAACCGAGATTTATTCAATGATCGAATCATTTGCAGAACTGTTTGAACAGAGCCAGATCCACCTCACCAAGCTGAAGCCCGGATCCATCGTGCTCGGCACCGTTGTCGAAGTCCGCAACGACGTGGTGGTGATCAACGCCGGTCTGAAATCCGAAGGCATCGTGCCGATCGAACAGTTCCGTAACGACGACGGCACGCTCACCGTAGCCGTCGGCGATGAAGTAAAGGTCGCCCTCGATTCGCTTGAGAACGGCTTCGGCGAAACCGTCCTGTCGCGCGAAAAAGCCAAGCGCGCCATGGTGTGGGACGAACTGGAGGAAGCCCTCGAGAAGAACGAAACCATCACCGGCCGCATCAGCGGCAAGGTCAAGGGCGGTTTCACCGTCGACATCAAGGATGTCCGCGCATTCCTGCCGGGCTCGCTGGTCGACGTGCGCCCGGTGCGCGACCCGGGTTACCTGGAAGGCAAGGAACTCGAGTTCAAGCTCATCAAGCTGGATCGCAAGCGCAACAATGTCGTGGTTTCCCGCCGTGCGGTGGTCGAGAGCGAGCATTCGGAAGAGCGCGAGCAGCTGATGGACAAGCTGCAGGAAGGCGTGGTGCTGAAAGGTGTGGTCAAGAACCTCACCGACTACGGCGCGTTCGTCGATCTGGGTGGCATCGACGGCTTGCTGCACATCACCGACATGGCCTGGAAGCGCGTGCGCCATCCGTCCGAAGTCGTGGAAGTGGGCCAGGAGCTGGACGTCCGCGTGCTGAAGTACGACCGCGAGCGCAACCGCGTCAGCCTGGGTCTGAAGCAGCTGGGCGAGGATCCGTGGGACAACATCGCCCGCCGTTATCCGGCCAACAGCCGCGTGTTCGGCAAGGTTTCCAACGTCACCGATTACGGCGCGTTCGTCGAGATCGAGCCGGGCGTCGAAGGCCTGGTGCACGTCTCGGAAATGGACTGGACCAACAAGAACGTCAACCCGTCCAAGGTGGTGCAGGTCGGTGACGACGTCGAAGTGATGGTGCTGGACGTGGACGAGGAGCGTCGCCGCATCTCGCT
>NZ_JAKFFD010000006.1:0-11105 GCF_036675385.1 Pseudarthrobacter sp.
AGGACGCAAGGCATGTGACACGCGCAGTAACAGCAGGCTTGCATCCTGTGACAAAGCTGTCATAGACTGTTCACGGATCCGCTAAACGCCTCCGGCGGGTCTGATGCGAACGGAGATATAGCCCCGGTTCGACGCAACGTGTGATTCGTTTCGTTGCTGAGAACCGGGGCTATTGCATTTAACGAGCTCCCCCAAGCAAAAAGCAGGGCCCCGGCCAGGTTCCACCCCGCCGAGGCCCCGCTGCAAAAGAAGAGAATCAGCTGGCGCGGTCCACCACAGCCAGGGCGAAGTTGGACAGCGAGGACTTCACAACACCCTCCGGAAGCGGCGCCAGCGCGGCAATGGCTTCGTCGGCCCAGCGGCGGGCAACTACCCAGGACTCAGCGGTGACGGGGTGCTCGCGCAGCCCGGCCACGGCGGCAGCCAAGGCAGCGTCGGAGGTCAGGTCCCCATCAATGAGCTTCAAAAGTTCGACGGCGGACTGGTCACCGGCCGCAGCATCGCGCCGCAGGAACAGAACGGGCAGCGTGGGCACCCCCTCGCGGAGATCCGTACCCGGGGACTTGCCGGACTTCACCTTGACGCCGGTGACATCAATGACGTCGTCGGCGAGCTGGAAGGCCACGCCCACCTTCTCGCCGTACTCCACCAGCAGGTCCTCGTAGGCCTCGTCGGCACCGGCGAAGATGGCACCAAGCTGGCCCGACGCGGCCACCAGGGACCCGGTCTTGTCCGCGATGACGGACAGGTAGTGCTCCACCGGATCCTCGTCCGGGCGCGGGCCTACCGTTTCGTGCAGCTGGCCCAGGCACAGCCGCTCGAACGTCCGCGCCTGGATGCCCAGCGCACGGGAACCAAGCTCGGACACCAGGATGGACGCGCGGGCGAAGATGAGGTCGCCGGTGAGGACCGCCACGGAGTTGCCCCAGACCTCGTGGGCCGTGGGGGCGCCGCGGCGGAACGGGGCCGAGTCCATAACGTCGTCGTGGTACAGAGTTGCCAGGTGGGTCAGTTCCACCACCACGGCCGCCTGCACCACGGCAGGCAATGAGGCGTCGCCAAGGTGGGCGCACAGCAGCGTCAACAGCGGCCGGATACGCTTGCCGCCGGCTTCCACGAGGTGACGCGACGTTGCATCAGCCAGCGGATCGGAGTTGGCAATGGCCTCGCGGAGCTTCTTCTCCACGCGGGCCAGGTTATTGGTGATGGCGGGGCCCAGCTCGGCGTCCTCCGCGATGGCCGCAAAGCCCGCGGGCAGCTGCAGCCCCGTGGCAATGGCGGTGGTATTGAGGCTGGGTTCGGAGTCCGGCAGGCCGTGCCCGGCGTGCGTCCAGCTGTGGTCTGCGGAGTTAGTCACTGGTTAACCCTAACTTTTTGTTGCGAATACCGCTGGTTCGATGCCGATGGGGTGTTGGAGGTGGCCGGAACCAGCGACTCCAGGACGCGGATGGCCCGGTCCTCGAAGCCTTTCGCGGCCGGGTCGGTCAGGTTTGCGAGCAGCCGCACCACAAAGCGCATCAGCACGGGAATGGGCATCCCGGTCCGCAGCGCGAGCTTCATCACGGCGGGTTTTCCAATCAGCGCGGCAAATGCCCGGCCCAGCGTGAAGTGCGATCCCCACTGCCCCCGCACATAGTCCGCGTACCCCGCGAGGTGCGCGTCGGCGTCGTACATTGCCCCCGCAGCAGAGGAACGGGCGGACGCGTCGACGATGAACTCCGCCGCGAACCGTGCCGATTCCATCGCGTAGGAGATGCCCTCGCCGTTGAACGGGGAGACCATGCCGCCGGCGTCGCCCAGGAGCAGGAGGCCGGGCGAGTAGTGCGGGGTGCGGTTGAAGCCCATGGGCAACGCGGCGCCGCGGATTTCGCCCACCTGGTTGTCCGGGGTGAAGCCCCACTCGGCGGGCATGGCGGCGGTCCACTCGCGCAGGACCTGCTTGTAGTCGAGCTTGCCGAATTCCCTGGACGAGTTCAGGATGCCGAGGCCCACGTTGGAGGTGCCGTCGCCGACGCCGAACACCCAGCCGTAGCCGGGGAGCAGTTTTCCGTCGCGGCCGGGGAGCTCCAGCCAGCCTTCCATCCAGTCGTCATCGTGGCGGGGCGAGGTGAAGTAGGTGCGGACGGCGACGCCGAGGGGTCGGTCGTCGCGCTTGTGGATGCCCAGCGACACGGCGGTTCGCGTCGAGTTGCCGTCTGCGGCGAGTACGACGTCGGCGCTGAAGTCGCGTGACTCCCCCGTCTTGCGTCCGGACTCGTCCAGGAGCGCTGCGCGGACACCGGTCACGCGGCCGTCTTCAGAGCGGAGGGCTTCGGTGACGCTGTGCCGCTCGAGGATTTCGGCGCCGGCAGCCTGGGCGTGGCGGGCCAGTTCCTCGTCGAAGCCCATGCGCGTGCGGATCAGGCCGTACTGCGGGAAGTCGGAGACCTCGGGCCAGGGCAGTTCGATGGTGCGGCCACCGGCGATCAGGCGAAGGCCCTTGTTCCGGCGCCAGCCGTCCGCTTCAGGGTGCGGCAGGCCGAGCTTCTGGATTTCGCGGACTGCCCGCGGGGTGAGGCCGTCGCCGCAGACCTTCTCGCGCGGAAAGCTGGTTTTCTCCAGGACGGTCACGCTGATGCCGGCCTTGGCAAGGTAGTACGCGGCGGTGGAACCGGCTGGCCCCGCGCCGACAATCAGAACATTCACAGGTCAGCGCTGGATGTTGCGGCGAAGCTTTGCCACGGGGCCCTTGTGCGCGGCGATGGCCTCCGCTGCACCCTCCGGCGTGGATTCCAGCGGCTTGGTGGCACGGTGCACGGCCACGATCCCGCCGGTCAGGTTGCGGTACGTGACCTTTTCCCAGCCGGATTCCTGCAGCCAGGCGGCCAGGTGGTCCTGGTCCGGCCAGGCGCGGATGGACTCGGCGAGGTAGACGTAGGCGTCCGGGTTGGAGGCCACCTTCATGGCGATGGCCGGCAGGGCACGCATGAGATATTCCGTATACATGGTGCGCCACAACGGAACCACGGGCTGGGAGAACTCGGCAATGACCAGCTTGCCGCCCGGCTTGGTGACGCGGAGCATCTCGGCCAGCGCCTTCTTGGGCTCGTTGACATTGCGCAGCCCGAACGAAATGGTGCTGGCGTCGAAGCTGTTGTCCGCGAACGGCAGGTTGGTGGCGTCGCCGGCAACGAAGTTGATGTCCGGGCGGCGGCGCTTGCCCACCTTGAGCATGCCGAGGGAGAAATCGCAGGCGATGACATCTATGCCCGCATCGGCATATGGCTCGCTGGACGTGCCAGTTCCCGCGGCCAGGTCCAGCACCCGCTGGCCCCGTTTCATATCCATGGCGTCCACCACGATCCTGCGCCAACGGCGGGTTTGCCCCATAGAGAGGACATCGTTGACGACGTCGTACTTAGGTGCGACGTCGTCAAACATCGTGGCTACTTCGTCCGGACGCTTTTCCAAGGATGCTCGGTTCACCATGCAATTGTCTCAGACAAACTTGAGAAGGACTTTCGACGAGCCCGTCCCCCGGTCCGAAGCCACGGCAAACGCCTCGGCCACGTCACCGGCGTCGAACGTGTGCGTCAGCAGCGGCTCCACGTCCAGCCCGTCCGCCAGGTACGCGAGGGCCTCATCCAGTTCGTCCGCGAAGCGGAAGGTCCCGCGGTAATCAATCTCACGGAAGACGAGTGCGGCGAGCTCGGCCGTCACGGGCCCGGCCGGCAGGTTGCCCACCTGGACCACGACGCCGCCGCGGCGCACGGCCGCGAGGACACCGCCCAGTGCGCGGGCAGCGCCGGAGGCCTCGAACGCAACATCCACCTCGGGAAGCTGCGCGCCGGAACCCACCAGCACGACGTCGTCGGCTCCCATCCGTTTGGCGATCGCCAGCGAGGTTTCCGAGAGATCACTGGCGATGACGCTGGCAGCGCCGGCGCGCCGGGCGGCGGCCACCAGCAGCGCGCCGATGGGCCCGGCGCCGTTCACCAGAACGTCTTTGCCGGCGAGGCTGCCGGCCCGGCCGACGGCGTGGATCGCCACCGCGAGCGGTTCGGCGACGGCGGCCTGCCGGGTGGTGACGCCGTCGGGCAGGCGGCGGAGCTGGCCCGCCGGGACGGCCTTGCGGGAGGCGAAGGCGCCGTCCGTATGGGGCCGGTGCGCGGCGCTGCCGTAGTAGGTGACCTGCGGGCAGAGGTTGGTGCGACCGGCGAGACAGTCAGTGCATTCGCCGCAGTACACGGCCGGGTGGACGGTCACGGCGTCGCCCACCGCGAAGCCCTCCACACCGTCACCAACAAGGGAGATCCGGCCGGCCACCTCGTGACCCAGGACCATGGGATCGGCCAGGATGCTCAGCCCGGAGGCGCCGTGGGCGACGTAGTGCAGGTCCGAGCCGCAGATCCCGCCGTATTCGACGTCGACGATCACCGAGCCGGCCGGGCAGTCCGGGTCCGGACGGTCCTCGAGGCGCAGGTCTCCGGCGGAATGGACAACTACGGCTTTCAAACTGCATCCTCCACGAGTGTCAGGTCGCGTCCCTTGGTTTCCGGGGCGAAGAAAGTGGCCACAAAGGCGATGGCGGAGTAGAGGACCATCATTCCGGCCACCGGCCACCAGGAGTTGGTGAACAGGGCCAGCAGGCCGGCGGCGATGATGGGGGCGAGGCCGCCGGAGAGCACACCGCCGATTTCCTTGGCCATAGCCAGCTGGGTGTAGCGGTTGCGGGAGCCGAAGAGTTCGTTCACGTAGGCCGACTGGACCGAGAACATGCCCAGCACGGAGACGGACAGGCCGATGATCAGGGCCAGCGAGACGAGGAACGGATCGCGGGACTGCATCATCAGCAGGGCCGGGACGGCGAAGCACATCTGGAAGCCGGACAGGGCGCGGTACATGCTGCGGCGACCGAATTTGTCGGAGAGCCAGCCGGCCAGCGGAACCGTGGCGAAGCCGAGGAACGAGCCGATCAGCAGCGCGAAGGTGCCCACGCTCTTGTCCATGCTCAAGCCCGTGACGATGTAGCCGATGAGGAAAGTCTGGATCATGGCCGAGTTGCCGGATTCGCCGATCCGCAGTGCCATGGCCAGGAAGAAGGCCTTGCCCTTGCGCTTGGTTTTGGCGGCCAGCGCGGTGGGTGCTTCGGCGGACTGCCCGACGGCGGCGCCGGACTCAGCGGCGAAGGCGGCGGCAGCAGCGGCGTCGGCGATTTCCTGCGCACGGGCGGCCTCGAAGACGGGGCTTTCCTTGAGGTTGCGGCGCATCCAGAGGGCGTACAGCGTGATGCCGATGCTGGCGATGAACGGCAGGCGCCAGCCCCAGCTCATGAGTGCTTCTTCGGGCAGGAGCGTCAGCAGGACCCACAGGCCGGAGGCCAGCAGCGTGCCGGAGTTGGTGCCGAGACAGACGAAGGAGGCGATCAGGCCGCGCTTCTTGGGCGGGGCATATTCGGCCAGCATGACCGATGCACCGGAGAGTTCTGCGCCGGCGCCGAAGCCCTGGGCGAGGCGGAGGAACACGAGGATGACCGGCGCGGCGAGGCCGATCTGGGCGTAGCCGGGCAGGAAGCCGATAAGCATGGTGGAGACGCCCATCATCATGATGGTGATGACCAGGACCTTCTTGCGGCCCACGCGGTCACCCATGCGGCCGAAGAACCAGGCGCCCACCGGGCGGGCCAGGAAGCCCACGCCGTAGGTCATGAAGGCGATCAGCAGGCCCACTACGGGGTCGAAGTTGGGGAAGAAGATTTTGGGGAAGATGATGGCGGCGGCCAGCGAATAGAGCTGGAAGTCCATGTATTCCATGGCCGTTCCGAGCCAGCCGGATACTGCAGTCCTGATCAGGTCTTTGGATGAGCGCTGGGTGGCGCCTACCTGGATTGTTGCCGTCATGAACCCCTCTGTTCTACGGGCCTGGCCGGATGCACAGCTTCAATGATGCGGCATGGCCAGACGTCTTGGTCTTGCCCCCTTCATCGGGACAACGACTGCCATTCAAGCACTGCCATACCAGTGTGTCAAGAGATGACGCAGCTTGATTCCTGGACCCTTGCGGACTGTGCCCGAGGCCAGGCGGCACGGCTACTGTGGAAGCATGGCCGCCCCCGACACCACCCCGCGCATTTCCGCCCGGATGATGGCGTACGCGCAGATCCGTGAGCGCATCATCTCCGGCGAGGACGCGCCCGGGACCCTCCTCTCCGAGAACGAACTGGCGCACCACCTGGGCACCAGCCGCCAGCCCATCCGAGAGGCCCTGATGCTCATCGCGCAGGAAGGGCTCGTGGAGGTCCGCCCGCAGAGCGGCACCTACGTGACCTACCTCGATCCGGATATCGTGGCGCAGGCCCAGTTCATCCGCGAGGCCATCGAGGTGGCGTCGCTGGCTGACTGCGCCCGCAACATCACCCCTGAAAACGCAGCCGCGCTCTACGAACTCCTGGACCGGCAGGACGCCTGCACCACCCGCGAGGAGTTCTACCCGCTGGACGAGGACTTCCACCGGACCCTGCTGGCCATCGCCGGCCACGAAACAGCCTGGGCCACCGTCTCCAACGCCAAAGGCCACCTGGACCGCGCCCGCTACCTGGGACTCAGCGGCTACCGCGGCATCACGGAGTACGCGGCCGACCACCGACGCGTGCTGGACGCGATCCTCGCCGGCGACCTTTCGGCTGCGGAAGACGGGCTGCGCAGCCACCTGCGCTTCATCCTGGACGACGTCGCGAGCATGCGCGCCGCACGGCCGGACCTGTTCTCCGCCCCTGCCGTCCCCGAGCGACGCACGGGGCGTCCGGCCCGGGTCTGACACGCGCGGGAGTAATGTTGTCTCATCATGACGAGCACGTTCCGAACCCTCACAGTCCCCCTGGATGGCAACGCATCTGCCGGCGGACTGCCGCAGTTCCTGGTCCGGGACGACGTCCTCTGCTGGACCCGCCGCGAAGCCGGCCTGGTGGGCTTCGGCGAGATCGCCCGCTTCACCGCCACCGGCCCTGAGCGCTTCCTCGAAGCGGATATCTGGTGGCGCCACCTGGTCCTCGAAGCGGACATCACCGACTCGGTGGAGCTGCCCGGCACCGGCCCGGTGGCTTTCGGCTCCTTCGCGTTTTCCAAGAAGTCCACCCACGTATCGCGGCTGATTGTGCCCGAGATCGTGGTGGGTGTCCGCGACGGCCGGTACTGGCTCACCCAGTTGACGGTCGACGACGGCGAACTCACCGAAGCAGGCGCCCTCGCCGCCCTGGCCGGCTGGCTGAGCGGTGGCAGCACCCCCGGTGACGTCCCCGCCGGTGGTGAGGCCGGCGCCGTCGAGCGTCCTTTGCCTTCCGCCGACGGGGCCACCCTGCACACCGGTTCGCTCAGTGAAGAAGACTGGATGGCCGCCGTCGCCGCGGGCGTGGCGGAGATCCGGACCGGTGCGCTGCAGAAACTGGTGCTGGCGCGGGACATTGTGGCCACGGTGCCGTCGGGCGTGAACGCCGCGCAGGTGTTGCGCGAGCTCGCCGTGCGGTACCGCGAATGCTGGACGTACGGCGTGGACGGGCTGGTGGGCGCCACCCCGGAGATGCTGATCCAGGTGGAAGGCCGCACCGCCCAGGCGCGCGTGCTGGCCGGGACGCTGGACCGCCGCGATGCGCATGGCGAGTCCGGGATTCCCATGGATTACGCCGAGCGGGTGCTGGCCGGGTCCGAGAAGCAGCGCCACGAGCACGAGATCGCGATCCAGTCGCTGACGTCGCAGCTGGCACCGTTTTCCGAGGCCATGAACGCGCACGACGAGCCGTTCATCCTGGAGCTGCCGAACGTATGGCACCTGGCGTCGGACGTCAAGGCGGAGCTCGCCGAAGTGGAGGGTCACGTGCCCACGTGCCTCGCGCTGATCAACGCGCTGCACCCTACGGCCGCGGTCTGCGGCACGCCCACGCTGGTGGCCGGCGCCCTGATCCGCAAGCTTGAACACCTGGACCGTGGCCCGTACGCAGGGCCGGTGGGCTGGCTCGACGCTGCCGGAAATGGCGAATGGGGCATCGCCCTGCGTGGCGCAGTGATTGAGGATCCGCAGACCGTGCGCTTATATGCCGGTTGCGGCATAGTTGACGGCTCCCAGCCGGCGGCCGAGCTGGCGGAGACGTGGGCGAAGTTCCGGCCGATGCTGGAGTCGCTGGGGATTTCCAGCTAAGGCCGCCATCCCCCGGTGTCCGGAATTCCAGACACTCGCCGCCTCCCGGGTCTTGATTTAGGCTGTGATTTAGTTATCCAATAGTGAAACTAAGTTTCGTGTGATGCACATCTCTCATTCGGCGATACACTATGAACCGATTTAGTACCGCACACCCCTGCAACAAAAGGTAAAGAACATGCAGCTCAAGTCCCTGGCCAAGGCCAAGTTCGCCGCCAAGGCAGCAGCAATCCTGGCCGCCGGCGCACTCACCCTCACTGCCTGCGGCGGCAGCACCACCCCGGCAGCGACCGAGGGCGGCATCCAGCTCATCAATGCCGGCAAACTCACTGTCTGCTCCGACGTCCCCTACGAGCCCTTCGAATTCCAGAAGGACGGCAAGATCGTTGGCTTCGACATCGATATCGCCAATGAAGTAGCCAAGGACCTCAACGCCGAACTCAGCATCGTGGACAGCTCGTTCGAGGCCATCGAGACCGGAACCGCCCTCACCGGCTGCGACGTCTCCATCTCCTCGATTTCCATCACGGATGTCCGCAAGTCGGTCATGGACTTCTCCAACCCGTACATGGACGATGACCTCACCCTCGTGGCCACCAAGGCGTCCGGGATCACGGACATCAACAGCGCCAAGGGCAAGAAGGTGGGCGTCCAGCAGGCCACCACCGGCGCAAAGTACGCGGCGGAGAACGGCATCGACGCCCAGCAGTTCGAGGACAGTGGCCTCCTGGTCCAGGCTCTCCTGGCCGGCACCATCGACGCTGCCCTGGGCAACCAGTCAATCCTGGCCTACGCCATCAAGGATGATCCCAAGTTCGAGCGTGTGGATGACTACGCCACGGGCGAGAAGCTGGGCATCTCCATCAAGAAGGGCAACACCGCCATGGCCGAGAAGGTCAACGGAACCCTGAAGCGCCTGACCGACGACGGCAGCCTGAAGAAGTTCGAAACCACCTGGTTCGGCGAGACCGCCAAGTAGCCGGCACCCCGGACTGACCTTCACAGCCCTGAGAACTACGCCGCTGGGGCCCCGCACGGACTGCGCTGCAGCCCGTCCGGGGCCTCAGCCACGCAAATGAATGTGAGCACCCCATGGCAATGACCGCACGTCAACGGGCCAGAGTAAGCCTGTATGTCCAGATCGGCATCTTCGTTGTGGCCGTGGCCGCGCTGGCTCTGGCCACCGACTGGAAGACCATCGGTACCAGTGTCTTCAACTTCGGCAAGATCGGCCCGATGTTCCCGGACATCTTCCTGGTGGGCCTCAAAAACACCTTGATCTACACGTTCCTTGGCTTTGTCGTGGGCCTCTCCGGCGGCCTGCTGCTGGCCCTGATGAAGCTGTCCAGCTTCCCGCTGTACCGCTGGATCGCCACCGGCTACATCGAATTCTTCCGCGGCGTCCCGGCACTGCTGGTGTTCATCGCCTTCGGCTACGGTGTCCCCCTCGCCTTCGGCGTTCAGTGGAACGTCACCCTGATCGTCATGATCTCACTGGGTATGGTGGCTTCGGCATATATCGCCGAAACCCTCCGCGCCGGCCTGCAGGCTGTGCCCAAGGGGCAGCTCGAAGCCGCACGGTCGCTGGGCATGCCGCAGTGGCGGGCCATGGTGTCCATCGTCATTCCGCAGGCCTTTAAGATTGTCCTCCCGCCGCTGACCAACGAGGTCATCCTGCTGACCAAGGACTCCTCGCTGATCTACGTCCTGGGCCTCACGGCATCGCAGTACGAGCTCACCAAGTTCGGCCGCGACGGCATCTCCAGCCTGGGCGCGGGCCTGACGCCGCTCCTCGTCGCCGGCGCCTTCTACCTGGTCATCACCATCCCGCTGAGCCTCCTGGCCCGGAAGTTCGAAAGCCGCTCCGCGCGGACCAAGCGATAGGCAGGGAAGCCATGAACGACGTCGTAAATTCCTCCGCCGGCAACACCGGCACCATCAACGCGGCCGGAGTGTCCATCAAGGACCTCCGCAAGTCCTACGGCAGCAACGAGGTCCTCAAGGGCATCAGCCTGGACGTTGCCCCGGGCGAAGTGGTGTGCCTGATCGGCCCGTCCGGTTCCGGCAAATCCACCCTCCTGCGCTGCGTCAACCTCCTGGAACAGCCCAACGAGGGCGCCATCCACGTGGGCGGCTTCGAAGCCACGGACCCCGACGTGGACATCGACAAAATGCGCCGCAAGGTGGGCATGGTGTTCCAGCAGTTCAACCTGTTCCCGCACCTGGATGCCAAGCGGAACTGCACCATCGCGCAGACGAAGGTCCTGAAGCGGTCCCAGGAAGAGGCCGACAAGGTTGCCCAGCACAACCTGGACCGAGTGGGCCTGGGGCACCTGTCCGACCGTTTCCCGGACCAGCTTTCGGGCGGCCAGCAGCAGCGTGTTGCGATCGCCCGGGCGCTCAGCATGAACCCCGAGCTGATGCTCTTTGACGAGCCAACCTCCGCGCTGGACCCCGAGACCGTGGGCGATGTCCTCTCGGTCATGCGGAACCTGGCCAAGGAGGGCATGACCATGCTGGTGGTGACCCACGAGATGGGCTTCGCCCGCGAAGTAGCCGACCGTGTGGTGTTCATGGACGGCGGCGTGGTGGTGGAGGAAGGCGTGGCCGAGCGCGTCATTTCCGCACCCACGCAGGCCCGTACCAAGGAGTTCCTGCGCCGGGTCCTGGACCCGACGCACATCGAGATCGAAGAGTAGCCGCTTTCGACGCGGCGCCTGCCTGTCGACGCGCATATGCCCTGTCGCCACCGAGATACCGGTAGCGGCGGCAGGGCATTTGCGCGTCATAGGGCCTTCCGCGCGTCAGCCAGCCGCGAGCGCGATCCTACGCTCCGACGGCGGACACGGCGGCGGCGACGGCGGCCTTGATGCGGGAGTGGAGGGCGCGAAGGCCAACACGGTCGGTGCGGACTTCGATAATGCTGCGCCCATTCA
>NZ_JAKFFD010000031.1:0-11083 GCF_036675385.1 Pseudarthrobacter sp.
CCTGACGGAGGGGGTGCTGGAGGCGGTCGAGACACTCCGGATCACCGTGGCATCCGACCAGCTGGTGGTGTTCGGCGACGGCATGGAATCAGACCGCCTGACCGCATCCTGGGGCCAGGAAATCACGGTGCGGTTGGGCGAAAGGCCGCTGCGGCTGGTGGTGTAAGAATGTTGTCTGGTCAATCCGGCTCGCGTGTGTTGTGATTTTGACTAGTCGAGGCTAGCGCCGGAAATCCCCGGCTCCACCGCGGCCTCATCGTTACGACAAGATGGCAACGCGTCAGGAGGCGAGGCGATGGCATCCATGGACGGGACCGTGGCACTGGTGACGGGCGCGGCCGGCGGCTTGGGAGGCGCTGTGGCATCGGGCCTTGCACGTGAGGGTGCCTTGGTGGTCGTGGCGGGGCGCTCAACAACCCGGGCGAGCGAGGCGATGGCGGGCATCCGCCGGCTGGTTCCGGGCGCCAAACTTGAACCACTGGTCTGTGACCTCTCAGACCAGTCCTCGATCCATGCGGCGGCGGCTGAGTTCCTGTCCCGCCACGACCGGCTCGACGTGCTGGTCAACGCAGCGGGCGTGTTCCGCAAGGAGCGTCAGGTAACCCGCGATGGGCTCGAACTGACCTTTGCCACCAATGTGATGGCCTACTTCCTTCTGACGGACCTGCTGCTGGACGCGCTCACGCACCACGCAGCCGCACCACGCAGCAATTCCCGTATCGTCAACATCGCGTCCCGGTATGGCAATGCAAGGCTGAACTTCGACGACCTCCAGACTGCAAGCGGCAAGTACAGCTACCTTCGCTCGACGCCGCCCACAATGCTGGCCAGGGTTCTGCTCACGCAGGAGTTCGCTGAGCGTCTGCGCGGCTCAGGCGTGGTCGCCAATGCCGCCCATCCGGGACTGGTCAAGAACACGACGCTGCTGCAGGACGTCGGGGGCCCGTTCCGCTGGATCACGAACACATTTGGAGCACCGGCAGAAAAGGCGGCGGATACACCGCTCTGGCTCGCCACGTCGCGCGAAACAGCAGGAGTCTCCGGAAAGCTCTGGGCCAAGCGCAAGGAGCTCCCGACGCCCGGAATGGGATCGGACCCCGAAGCCCGGAAGCGCCTGTGGGACGCGTGCGCGCGCCTGGCCGGGATGCCGTGAACGGTGGCAATGTGAAAGATGAAGACCTGCGGGCCAGGCTGAAGGAGTTGTACCTGCCACCCGTCACCGATTTCGTCCTGGTGGACGTGCCAGAGATGCGATTCGTTATGGTCGACGGGCGAGGCGGGCCAGACAGTCCTGCGTTCGCAGACGCCAAACCGAGACCAGCTGAACTGGCGGATGATGATCGTCTTTGAACCGGGCTGGCTGACGGCGGCGATGTTTGAGGATGCCGTGGATAAGGCGAAAGCAAGCATGGGTGAGCCGCCGTCCAGCCTGCGGCTCGAAAGCCTTCACGAAGGCCTGTGCGCCCAGATCATGCACGTGGGGCCGAACAGCGGGGAGGTGCCGACCCTTGCCAGGCTGCACAGTAAGTTCCTGCCTGCCCATGACCTGGTTCCAAACGGGAACCACCATGAGATCTACCTGGACGACCCCAAGCGAGTGGCTCCGGGGAAGCTAAGGACTGTCCTGCGGCAGCCAGTACGTCCATCGGGATAGGTTGCGACAAGCTCAACAACCAACATCCGTACGGCCGAGATGACTTTGTTTGCCTCCGGCCTACGGAGCGGTTTCAGAAGCCGTGGACCAGCCATTGTGCCGTGCGGATCAGCTCGGCATCGGAGCCCTCCGGACGGAGGCCACCGATGACCGAACGCGTCACGGCCGCGCCTTCAAAGAGACCAACCACGGTGCTGGCTACTGCGTTGCGCTGTGGTTCGCCGAGTTCGGGCCTGGCGCGCTCCACAAGGTCAGCTACATGCTCAGCGTATTGGGCATAGAAGGCCCTGACCACCGCGGCAATCTGCTCGTCTGCCGCGGCAATGGCCCAGACCTCAACGTGCATTCCGACTCCGGCCGGATCCGAGTGTTCAGCCAGGAGTGCGGTAAACAACCGCTCCGAGTGCTTCCGCGTCAACAGCTCGCCTGCGCCCGGACCGTCTCCGACGCCGATCCCGGACATTTCCTTGAGCCGTTGAAGTGAGCGCTTGAGCGAGCGATCAAGAACGGCCCGGATCAGGTCTGCCCTGGTCGGAAAATAGTGCTGCAGGTGACCGACCCGGACCCCTGCCGCGGCCGCAAAATCCCTCATTGCGGAGCCGGCGTTGCCTTTGGCGACCAGTACTTCCTCAGCGGCATCAAGGATCGTCGTCTGTCTGAGGGCGCCCTTGGTTCCGGTCATGACCTCAATATTGTCACACCGTGCAGCTCCAGTTCGGCGAGCATTTCGGCCAGGCGGGGAGTGCTCTCCGGGAAGCTGACGCCAGGCCGTGAGTCCTGATGCAGGACATTGCGCAGCCCGAGGAACCCACCGAGCGCGGTGAGGTGTGCTTGACCGAGCGGGTCTGAAATCAGAGCGGTTCGGGTACCTTTCCGTCCCTGAACATCAACGCGGACATGGGCGATGCCGCCCTTGCCCGGCGAGTACAAGAGTGAGCGCCTGACGGACGCCCAACGCCTTCCTCGGCCCCAGCGGAAGAGCCCCACCGCCTTCGCCGCCAAGAGGGCCGACGTCGATACGTTGGAGCTGAAGCCGATGCGGGTTGAGGCGGTCCCGGCGCCAAGGGTCATGGGGAAGGTGAACTGTTCGGGAGTGTCCAGCCGTGCAACTTTCGTAGGGTGCCCAGCAATATCCACCGAGCGGGTGTCGCTTAACGGGCTGACGATCACTGGCCTGCCATCTTTCCGGACCTCGAAGTCGTGCCCCAGCCGGTCCATAAAGTCCACGGAGTCCGCGCCGGCCCGGTCATTGGTGTCGTAGCGGATGGCAACATCGACCTGTTGTGCACCGTCCGCATCTTCCGCCAACCTTGCTGCAACGAGGCTGATCACCCCGCCCATCCATCCGGAGGACAGCAGTACCGGGGCAGTCGGGCCGAGCAGCGTTGCCTGCGTGGCAGCCTTAGTGAGGCGGCTCGTCCAGCGGGTGATGTCCACATAGGGGATTCCTGCGCTGACGGCGGCACGCAGCACCCGGTCATTGGGATCGTTGACAACGCTGATGACGGCCCGCGCCTGGGCGGCGAATGGCGCAGGGTCGTCGAGGTCCCACTTCCGCACAGTCACGTTGTGTTCTTCGGCAAGAGCGGCTCCGCCGTCAGGATTTCTACCAGTCAGGACAAGGGGCCACAGGGGCGCGGCGAGCCCGGTAAGGGCTGTTCCAACGGTGCCGTATCCACCGACGATCAGGACGGGACCGGCAGGTTTATGTTCAAGTAAATCGTTCATACAGGAAAGTTTAGGTCATATGACCTAAAAACTGGTTCTCACCTGGAAACCTCCTCACACGGCGCAAGGGCTCAGTACAAGAAGATCGGCAGCCAGTCGCGGTTGTGCGCGTGCACGAGTGCGAGGAACAGCACAAAGTCGAAGACCAGGTGCACCGTCACAACATAGGTGAACGACTTGGTCAGCTTGAAGGTGTATCCCTGCAGCAGCGCGAACGGGAACGTAAGAAGCGGCCCCCAGGCCATGTAGCCGATCTCCCAGAGAAAGGACGAGAAGACCACGGCCTGCAGGATGTTGGCGAGCCAGTCCGGGAAGTGCCGCCGCAGCAGCGTGAACGTGGTGCAGATGAAGAACAGCTCGTCCCAAATCCCAACCGCGTTGACGCCGAGAAAGAGGCGCCAGAAGATGGTGGGGTCGGACGCGGCCGGCCAGTTCTGATACACGCCGGTGCGGATCAGGTAGACCGGCAGGATGAGGTAGCCGAGGGCCACAACAGCGATCAGGTACAGCTTTGCGCTCAACGGCCACTTGCGGCCCGTGTTCACCGGAAACTTGATGATCCTCTCGCGGTAGGCGAAACGGGACACCAGCCACGGCACCAGCACGGCCAACGCAAGGGCTCCACCCATCAGAGCAATGTGCGGGATGCTCAAATCAGCGTTCAGCGGAACCAGGCTGATGATCACCATTCCCGCCGCAATCAGCCCGAGGTGCCGTAGGAATTCACGGTCGATGACTGCGGCCGTGACGAGGCTCAACGCAAGCACGCTGTAGCCCATGAGGTCATTCTCGACACCGAATAGCAGCACTCCGGACACGGAGAGCAGAACCGCTGGCACCAGTTTCCAGGTGAGCGCGGTACGGGGTGGTTCGGTCAAGATCGAAGTCACCCTACCAGCATGTCAGCGACGGCGACGTCTGGGAAAGATGGCCGCTGCGGTCAACCTCTGGGCGAGGCCCCCAAAGCACTGTTACCCCTGCCCACAGGCGGTTTTCCGGAGTACGATGTGGGCGTCGGCAGGATTCCTGCGACTCCTTGCCGCAAGGCCGGCTCTCCATCTGAAGAGCCGGCAACCAGCGTGAAAGGGAGACAAAATGACTACCGCGTCACACCCTGCCCAACACCACATGATGGGGTTGACACTTCACAACACCGCCATCGGTATCGGTGCAGTTTTCCTGCTGGTTGGAGTCCTCGGGTTCATCCCGGGAATCACCACCAATTACGGCGCCATGACCTTCGCGGGACATGAGTCCGGGGCCATGCTCCTTGGCGTCTTCCAAGTGTCAGTGCTGCACAACATCGTGCATTTGCTGTTCGGTGTGGCCGGGATCGTTATGGCCCGGACGAACCCGATGGCCCGCTGGTTCCTGCTCGGCGGCGGCGTCGTGTACCTGGTCCTGTGGATCTACGGCCTGGTCATCGACATGAACACGGCGGCCAACTTCGTCCCGTTCAACACTGCTGACAACTGGCTGCACCTGGTTCTGGGCGTTGGCATGGTGGGCCTGGGCCTCTGGCTGGGCCGGGATGCCATGGAGAAGAAGGGAAGCGCTATGTAGCGCCTCCACGGTTCGTGGAAAACCGACGACGGCGGCCGTCCCCCTGGGTACACAATCCTCGGGACGGTCGCCGTCAGTCCCTCGGCGTCGGCTGCTGCTGACGCAGCCTTTACACAGCCGAGCAGTACCGGGTGATCCTGAGGTGACGCAGTGAATGACGCATCGAACAGTGGACGGCCGGAAGGTGAACCCCGCTCCCTCTGGGTTGCTACCGCCGGAACCACCGATTATCCGGTCCTCCGGGGGGAGCTGGAGGTGGACGTCGCGGTCATCGGGGCCGGCATCGCCGGGCTGACCGCAGCGTTGGCGCTCAAACGCACCGGCCGGACCGTCGCGGTCATCGAGACCGCCCGCGTCGGAACCGGCGTCACCGGCCACACCACCGGCAAGGTCACCTCCCTTCACCGCCTTGCCTACACGGAACTTGCGCGCCGACACGGCAACGACACCGCGCGTATCTACGGGGAGGCCAACCAGGCCGCAGTCGAACACGTCGCGCAACTCGTGGCCGCCGAAGCCATCGACTGTGACTTCCGCCGCGTAGCCAACTACACCTACGCCGAATCCGACGGCGCGCTCAGCCACGTGCGCGCCGAAGCCAACCTTGCCGCCAGCCTCGGCCTGCCCGCCGCTTTCACCACCGACGTGCCGCTGCCCTTCCCGCTCAAGGGCGCGGTCCGATTCGACGGGCAGGCGCAAATCCATGCCGTGAAATACCTCCGGGGTCTCGCCCGCGCGGTCAACGGTGAGGGCAGCTTCGTCTATGAGCAGACCCGGGCGCAGCAGGTCCACGATGGTTCCCCGGCCGTCGTCGATACCGAACACGGCACCGTCCGGGCACGCGGCATCATCGTCGCAACGAATGTGCCGTGGGGCGGGCAGGGCCTGTTCTACCTGCGGTCGCATCCGCACCGCTCCTACCTCGTCGCCGGCCGCGTGGACACGCCACCGCTGGACGCCACGTTCATCAGCGCCGACGAACCGATGCGATCCATTCTGACCACCAGCGTCAACGGCACAAGCTACGTGCTCACCGGCGGCGAGGGCCACCGCGTGTCCGAGCCCGGCGATACAGCCGCGCGTTACCGCAGACTCGCCACCTTCGCCCACGACCGCCTCGGTGTGGACAAGATCGCCTACCGATGGTCAACACAGGACGGCATCCCGCTCGACGGGCTGCCCTACGCCGGACTTATGTCCCCCACCGCCAAACACGTGTACGTGATCACCGGCCTGCGCAAATGGGGCCTGTCCAATGGAACCGCTGCCGCCCTCATTCTTGCCGACACCCTCAGCGGCCGGGAAAACCCCTGGGCCTCGGTGTTCAACAGCAACCGGTTCACCCCGGCAGCCAGCGCGAAACGGTTCGCGGAGGAGAACTTCAAGACCGTGGCAGCTGTCCTGGCAGGCAAACTCCGCGGCCGGCCCGGCCACACGGAACTGTCGCCGGGTCAGGGGAAAGTCATGACCGTCAACGGCGAGAGCACCGCCGTCTACAAAGACGCAGGCGGGCAGGTCCACGCCGTCTCCGCCACGTGCACCCATCTGGGCTGCACCGTCGGCTTCAACACCGCCGACGCCACCTGGGACTGCCCCTGCCACGGCTCCCGATTCTCCACCGACGGCACCGTCATCCAAGGACCCGCCGCCAAGAGCCTCCCACCCGCGCAGATGCCCTGATCCCCTGCTACCTGGCGGACCGGCGCTTGGGGGCGGTACGCACCAGGCCCACAGCGGCCAAGAGCGCCCCGGCTCCCTCAGCCACGGCGCTGAGCGACTTCTCAAGAAACCACACCGGCTCATACATGGCAGGGAAGGGTCCGAAGGCCGGGATATCCACATACCGGTACAACACCACGGCCACGAATGCGCTCAGGGCCACCACCAGGGCCAGGGCAAAGGAGGCTCTACTGCCGCGGAACAGAACCCACAGCGCCGCCAGCACCGCCGCGGCCGATTCGAGATAGAACAAGTTGCCTTGTCCGATTCCGCCAGGCGAGGCCGCCTGGTAGCCGGGGGCCAGATAAATATGTACCCCGGCATCGATGAACAATGCCAGTGCCGTCAGTACCCTCAGTGCCATGTTCATTTGACTATCAGCGTCCCGCGCATATTGGGGTGATAAGTGCAGAAGTAGGGGTAGGAGCCGGGTGCCGAGGGCGCCGTGAACGTGGCCGTCCCGCCGCTTCCGCGGACATCCACGTCAAATGCCTGGCCCTGGTCCGCGGTGACGGTATGGCCCGCTGAATCCATGTTGGTGACCGTGACAATTGTGCCCGGCGCAACGGTCAGCGGCGCGCCATACTCGAAGTCCTTGATGGTGATTACAGGCGCTCCAGGAGTGACCGCTCCCGTCGTCGCTGTCCCCGGCCCGGGGGACGCCGCGGGACTCCCGGTGCCGGAGCCGCAACCGCCCAAAAGGAGCGCCGCCATCAGTAGCACCGTGGCCTTGGCCTGAATCGCTCTCACTGTGACCGTCCTCGACTCCGGAAAACCAGGGCCGGCAAGGCCCCGCCTGTCCCTATTATTGTGCGCGCATCAGACGGAAATGGCGCCTGCGGCTGCAGCGGTAGGCGCCACCTTGCCCGCGGATCAAGAATGTCAGTGCCGGCAGATAGGTTCAGGGCGAAATGATCGCCACGAAAGGGAACCGATCCGCGTGTCTACACCAGCATCGTTTGAATCAACGCCCGCGACGTCAAGCATGCCCGATTGGTATCCGGAGTTGTTGGCGTCCGTCGCCTCACAGGTCCGTTCCGGCCGGTCCAGGGCAATTTCGGCCGCCAACCGGGAGATGCTGCTTTCGTACTGGGTGATTGGCAGCGAATTGGCCAAGCGAGAGTCAGCCCAAGGTTGGGGTAGCAAAGTGGTAACGCGGCTCTCGGCTGACGTCCGCTCGGCTTTTCCCGAGGCACGTGGATTTTCGCCGCGAAATCTCCGCTATATGAAGTCGTTCGCCGAAGCCTGGCCTGACTTCCCAATGTTGCAACAGCCTGTTGCAACATTGCCGTGGGGCCACAATGTCATCCTTCTCGACAAACTTGAGGACTCGGGCGCCCGGCGCTGGTACGCCGCTGCCGCCGTCGAGAATGGCTGGTCACGGAACGTGCTTGCCCACCACATCGAGACGAAGCTCTCCGAACGTTCCGGCAAGGCGATCACCAACTTCAAAGCAACATTGCCGCCGTCGGATTCGGATCTTGCCCAGCAATCATTCAAGGACCCATATGTCTTCGACTTCGTGGCCATGACAGGCAAGCGGAATGAGCGTGAGCTTGAGGGACAACTCGTGGTGCACGTCGAAAAATTCCTGTTGGAGCTCGGCCAGGGATTCGCCTTCGTTGGCCGGCAAGTCCGGTTGACCATCGGGGCGGACGAATTCTTCGCCGACCTGCTGTTCTACAATTTCAAGCTCCGCTGCTTCGTTGTGGTCGAGCTGAAGGCCACCGCCTTCAAGCCGGAGTATCTGGGTCAGATCAACATGTACATGTCCGCTGTCGACGACCTCCTGGGTCATCCTGACGACGAGCCGACCATCGGACTGCTGCTGTGCAAAACGAAGAACAACGTCGTGGCCGAGTACTCTTTGCGGGGCTTCTCGAAACCGATCGGTATCGCCGAATGGGAATCCGCGATTGTGGCGTCCTTGCCAGAGGAATTCGCTGCCACGCTACCCAGCATCAGCGAAATCGAAGCCGAGCTTTCGCAAGACTTTTCCCAAGGAGATTCGGTGGATTAGCCGGAATCGATATGCAAGGCTCTGCGTCAGCCCGGGGCGAGGACGCAGAACTCGTTGCCCTCAGGGTCGGCGAGGCACACCCATGGCACATCGCCCTGGCCGACGTCGGCGTCGGTGGCGCCCAGAGCCCGCAGCCTGGCCACTTCTGCCGCTTGATCACCACCCGGGTACGGCATCACGTCGAGATGGACACGGTTCCACACCGTCTCCACTCCGGACGTGCGAAGTAGTTCCAGATACGGCCCGACGCCCTTGGCCGAACGCAGCCTCGCATGATCGTCGTTCACCTCGTGCACGGTCCAGTCCGTGGCCTCGCCCCAGAACCGGGCCAGGGCCCGCGGATCGGCGCAGTTGACCACCACCGTGGCAATCGGCCCGGTGTCCCGGTAGATCGATCGCGGCTCCAGCACACAGAACACATTGCCCTCCGGGTCTGCCAGGACCTTCCACGGCACATCACCCTGGCCCACATCCGCGGGCGTCGCACCGAGCTCCACGAGGCGCGCCACCAGCTCCGCCTGATGGGCCAAGGACGTGGTGGCCAGATCGAGGTGCGCGCGGTACTTCACTGTCTCGGGGTCCGGGACGGTCACGACATCGACGCACACGGCGGTGGGGTCCGGCCATGCGAAGCCCACGGGTTCAACATTGGTCACTCCGGGTCCCTCGCTGGAAACACCCCAGCCGAGCGCCTCCGCCCAAAACCGGCCGAGCGCCGAGTCATCCCGAGCCTTGAAATTCACCTGAACAAGTCGCAGCGCCATAGCACCAGACCCTATACCCACGTAAATACCCGATACCGGAGGCACGCCCTGGTCCGGGTCATTATCGCGGAGTCTTTACTCCAATGCGTCGTCGAGTCAACAATGGCTCTTACTACGGCCTCCGCTGGCTTGGCAGGGCGCCGCCCATCCGACTGCCGCCCCACCGGGCTGCCCTACACAGGAGCGCTGACATGAACGATCCGACAGCCACATCCCAGACAACCTCGGCTGTATCTGATCGCGCTGCACGGCTGGCGTCGATCCCCTCCTTTCAGCGGGTTAACGCCCACATCCGGGAGTACGGTGCCCGCGGGCATGGGCAGGTGCCGGGCTGCGACTTCACCTTCGGCAATCCACACCAGATGCCGGCCGACCGCTATGTGAATACCCTGCGGGACGCGCTGGCTCCTCAGAATGATCAGTGGTTCGCCTACTGGCGCTCCTCGTAAGTCCGGTCCAGGTAGTACCGAAGGGTCTTCTCGGATGTCTTGATCCTTGCGACCTCGGTCTCCCGATATGTCTTGAGCTTCTCGCGTTTCCTGCTCTCCGTCTCGTGGATCTGGATCGCCTCGCGCAAAATCCCACGATCTCGTTGAACGCGCCGAGCGCATCAGCGGAGCTGACCCGGTCCACCGCCGGAGGCAGCACTTTGCCCTCGTGTACGCGTTTCTGATCAGTCATCTGTGGCCTCCGTGGTTGTATCGGGGGATCTAAACGTGAGTTGTTCGGTAGTCCCATCGAGGCTGTCGTCCTCGCCGACGGCTGGCACGCTGATGATTTGTCCCACCGCCGTGACGAGGGTAAAGGCGACAAGGAGCCGCTTGCCGTGAAGCTTCCTGGTGGAGTCGAACGACTCGGACTCCAGAACGTCAATCGCCTTCGTCGCCTGGGATACCAGATGGCTGAGGACCCCGTCCTGATCACGCGCCCACTCCTTCACCCCGCGGTGGAGCTCGTCCTGCACATCGAGCGGCGCTATCGCGACGTCGACAATTCTTCGGTGCTCATCAGCCTGACTTAGTGCTTTGGTTCCATGGATCTTCACCGTGACACCGGCGCCGAGGAGACCCACACCCGCACCTGCGACATTGAGCATGAGCCCGCCAAATTCCATGCAGCCACCGCCCGAAACGTAGCTTCCGCCGCCGAAGAATGCCAGTATGGCCCGCTCTGCGCGGCCCCGTTGAGGGTTTTGATTCGGGTCCCGGTAGGTGGACGAAGCAAACGTGGGTTACTGCAGCGCGGATAAGTTGGACGCCAGCGGGTTCTTCATGGCTTGCTGTGCCCCGGACGAAGGCGATACCGGTCCGCACGTCGCTTTCGACGATGCGACCGTAGTAGGAGTCTGGGACTGAATGCGAGACCTAGTTCCGCAAGGACGCCGGGCACTGCCAGCACGCCCGAAGTACCAATGACCTAGTCCCCTAACCAAGCCCACAGAGCCTCTTGTTGGCACGACGTCGCCTTGCGGGAAACCCTGACCCCCGGAGGTTTTCAATGACGCACCCTAGCTGTATTGACCTGAGAGGTTAGTAACACGGCTGATTGGTGGCTGACCTTTGAGTGAGGTGTGGCCTCGATGATGATTGTAGTGATGGAGCCAGTCGGCGAAGGCAGCAACACGCTCGGCCTCTG
>NZ_JAKFFD010000151.1:0-11042 GCF_036675385.1 Pseudarthrobacter sp.
ATCCTGGACCCCTTTGAAGACTACTGGGCCGGACTGAAAGAGCAGCCGGAGCCCTACGCCCCGGGGTCCTGGGGCCCTGCCTCGGCGGATGAACTGCTGGCCCGCGACGGACGAACCTGGAGATGGCCATGATTGTAGATTTGCCGGACACCACCACCTCGAAGATCTCCAAGAAGATCACCGCCCTGCGTGAGCAGGGCGGCGTGATTGCCCTGGGCCGGGTCCTGACCCTCGTGGTCGTGACCCGCTCCGGGCTCGAGGAAGAAACGATCGAGGCCGCCAACGAGGCCAGCCGCGAACACCCCTGCCGGATCAGTGTGCTGGACCTGGACACCTTCGTGACCGAGCGCATCACCACTGGCGACGTGGCGGAAGTCTTTACCAAGATGTACGAGGAAAAAGTCCTGTGCCCGATCGTCGAAGTACAGTCCCAGAAGGAGCTCTCATGACAGTCACCATCGAAAACCTGATCACCTCGGGAACGTTTGCACTCGACGGCGGCACCTGGGACGTGGACAACAACGTCTGGATCGTGGGCAACGACGATGAATGCGTGATCATCGACTGCCCGCATGACGCCGAGGCGATCATCAACCAGGTCCGCGGCCGGAAGGTCCTGGCGATTCTGCTGACCCACGCGCACAACGATCACATCGGCGCGGCGCGGCAGGTCGCGGGCGCTGTCGGCGCCCCGCTCGTCCTGAACCCGGAGGACCTGGTCCTCTGGAAGCAGGTCTACCCTGATACTGAACCGGACCGGTATCACGGGGACGGTGACGTGTTCGAGGTGGGCGGCACCGCGCTGTTGGCCATCCACACCCCGGGCCATTCCCCGGGCTCCACCTGCTTCTACCTCGAAAGCGAGGGAACGATCTTCACCGGCGATACCCTCTTTAACGGTGGCCCGGGAGCGACAGGACGCTCCTACAGCGACTACCCCACGATCCTGACCTCCATCCGAGATCGGCTGCTTCCGCTGCCGGCCAAAACCGTGGTCCGCACAGGCCATGGTAACAGCACCACCATTGGTGCGGAGCGGGAGACCCTGGCGCAGCTGGCCCAGTGAAGAGGCCCAGTGAAGAAGCGAACAAGGTCGCCACTGAACCTCTCCACCGGAATCCGCCACCAAGCGCAAAGCGGCCGGGTTCTGCGAGAATGAGGCCACGGCCGTGGCCGAGGAAAACACCCTCCGCACGGTCGGGGCCGAGTCCTGGGCCGAGCACTCCTCGCCGAACTCTCCGGGAAACGGAGTACTGGCCGGGCAGGCTCAGCGAACCGGCGGTCATCAGGGAGCGGCCTAGGATCCCGGACCACCTTGTCCCGACACAACCCGTCCCCGAGTGTCCTTCCCGATTCCGGGGCCGGCCCCGCTGGCGCTCTCTAGTCCGTCTTCCGGCCCGAGTGCTATGAGACAGGGTACGCTGTCACCGGAGTCCGTGGCTGTGTGCCAGGGCGATGGCCTCGGTGCGTGAGCCGACCTCGAGCTTTCTGAACAGGTTCCGCACATGGAACTTGACCGTATTCTCGCTGATGCCCAGCTTTAAGGCGATGGTGCGGTTGCGTTCTCCGGCGACAAGGTGCTGGAGCACTTCGAGTTCCCGGGCGGCAAGGTCCCATCCGGCGACATCCCCGGCCGGGCGTGCCGGCAGGTCCAACGGGAGGGTGACGAAGACGTCTGCACCCCAGCCTGGCATGACGTCGATCCGCAGCTGTCCGGTGAGCGCTTGGACCCGGCGGTCCAGGCGGGCGATGCTCGGCGCGTCGGCGGCGAGCTTACCGCGGCCGTCGTCGCGTACGTTGATCAGGAGGTTTTCGCCGTCGCAGTCCCACTGCGTCCGTATTCTGCTGACGTCGGGTTGTTCCGTCATGGCCAGTACCAGTCCTCGGACGATGGCTCGTGCCGCGTGGGCAACTTCGCCGGGCAGGGCCCTTCCATTCAGGGGAGGTTCGATGAATTCGACCTCGATGCCGCTGAATCGCGTGAGCGGTCGCAGGTCCTCGCGCAGTCGCTCGAAGGCTGTGGCGACGGGCTCTTCCACCAGGTCCGTCGTGCGGTCGCTGAGAGTGCGCAGCCGGACCAAGGCCTTGGCGGTGAGGTCAGTGACAGTGGTGCGTGCCGCTGCATCCTCCAGAGAGGATGAGCGCAGGGCTGCGAGGAGGGTCTCCAGGGTCGTGGAGTGCAGATCGGTCAGTTCCGCCGTCACGCGTACGCGTTCAGCTGAGGCCGCCCGCGATTCCAGCAGATACGACGGCGGCGCATCGGCCACTTTCTCCTGGATCCGCCGGGCAGCAAGGTGCCACAAATACGTCACCAAGTCCAGCTCGGCGTTGTGCCCTGGATCGGCCGGGTGAGGATCCGTGAGGACGAGGAGGGCCTGGCTGGAGGCGTGTTTTAGGGCGAGTACGGGGCGGGGGCGGCCGGCGAGCTCGGCTTCCCCGAACCAAGGTGTCTCATCCGAAAGGGCGCCGCGAAGCGTGTCCAGTTCGGCGATGGAGACCCGGGAAATGATTTCTTCCGCGCCCGCCTTCTTCTGCGGCCGCCCCGTGCAGTCTTCGGTGAAGATGACGAGCGCGCTGCTTCCCAGATGGGGGAGCGTTGCATCACGGAGCCGCTCCGCAATCTGGCCCAGGGGGGCATCGGCCAATGCTGCCACGCTCTCCAAAAGTGGCCACTGCGGGTCTGGAAGTGGCATAGCAGATTCATTCAGGGGTTGGTCAGCAGCTGCGCTCATCCGGCCAGCATACCGGGGCGGAGGCGCCCAGCCAACCCTAAAGGGTAGTAAGAACCGTCAGAAAACAGTGTTACACCTGCCCGTTTGGTTAGAGACGATGGATATCAACCAGAAGCATCCGTGCGGCCGCCCACAGGCCGATGACCGAATCAAAGGAGATTAAATCGTGAATCCGACAGCAAATGCGACGCGTGCCTTGATCAGCACCACTGAATCAGAAACACTCAACTGGACGTCCGAGGACCAGCGCGCGGTGGACACGGCCCGTGTCCTGGCCGCGGATGCTGTGGAGAAGGTCGGTAACGGCCACCCCGGCACGGCGATGAGTCTGGCGCCGGCCGCCTACCTTCTTTTCCAGAAGCTGATGCGCCACGACCCCCGCGACCCGGACTGGCTGGGACGCGACCGTTTCATCCTGTCCCCCGGCCACTCCTCCCTGACCCTTTACATCCAGCTGTTCCTGTCCGGCTACGGTCTGGAGCTGGACGACCTTAAGGCGTTGCGAACCTGGGATTCGCTGACCCCCGGCCACCCTGAGTACAAGCACACCGCGGGTGTGGAGATCACCACCGGCCCGCTCGGCCAGGGGCTGGCCTCCTCAGTGGGCTTCGCCTACTCACAGCGCCGGATGCGCGGACTGTTCGATGCCGACGCTGCCGAGGGCACGTCCCCGTTCGACCACACCATCTGGGTCATCGCTTCCGACGGGGATATCCAGGAAGGCGTCACGGCCGAGGCTTCCTCACTGGCCGGGCACCAGGAACTGGGCAACCTTGTAGTTGTCTACGATGAGAACCACATCTCCATCGAGGACGACACCGACATCTCCTTCACCGAGGATGTCCTGAAGCGTTACGAGGCCTACGGCTGGCACACCCAGCGCGTTGACTGGACCGAGACGGGCGAATACGTCGAAGACGTCCAGGAGCTCTACAGCGCACTCCTGGCAGCGAAGGCAGAGACGTCCAAGCCGTCCATCATCTCGCTGCGTACCATCATCGGGTACCCGGCGCCGAAAAAGCAGAACACGGGCAAGATCCACGGTTCCGCACTGGGCGCCGAAGAGGTCGCAGGCGTGAAGTCCGCCCTGGGCTTCGATCCTGCCAAGTCCTTCGAGGTGAACCAGGAAGTCCTGGCACACGCCCGCTCGGTAGTGGACCGCGGGGCCGCGGCCCGCAAGGAATGGGATGGGTCCTTCAACGCCTGGCAGTCAGCCAACCCCGAGGGCGCCGCCTTGTTGGAGCGGATCGAGGCCAAAAAGCTTCCGGCCGGACTCGACGCCGTCCTGCCCGTCTTCGAAGCAGGCAAGGACGTCTCCACCCGTGCAGCGTCCGGGAAGGTCCTGAACGCCCTCGGCCCGGTCATGCCGGAACTCTGGGGCGGTTCGGCCGACCTTGCCGAGTCCAACAACACCACCATTGAGGGATCACCGTCGTTCATCCCGGCTTCCCGCTCCACGGATACGTGGAAAGGCAACCCGTACGGCCGGGTCCTGCACTTCGGTATCCGGGAGCACGCTGCGGCCTCGATCGTGAACGGCATCTCGCTGCACGGCCGGACCCGCGCGTTCTCAGGCACGTTCCTGATCTTCAGCGACTACCAGCGCCCGGCCATCCGCCTCTCCGCCTTGATGGGCGTCCCGTCCATCTATGTGTGGTCGCATGACTCCATCGGCCTGGGCGAGGACGGCCCCACGCATCAGCCGGTGGAACAGCTCGCCACCCTGCGCGCCGTCGTGGGCCTGGACGTAGTCCGCCCCGGTGACGCGAATGAAGTGGGCATAGCGTGGAAGACCATGCTGGAAAACCACGAGAACCCGGCCGGCATCATTCTGACCCGTCAGAACGTCCCGACTTTCGCCCGCGGCGAGGGTACGGCCGAGGGTGACACCTTTGCTTCCCCGGCCGGTGTGGCCAAGGGCGGCTACGTGTTGGCCGAGGCATCCAGGAACGGCAGGACCGTTGACGCCCAGGTCATCCTGATCGGCACCGGCTCCGAGGTCCAGCTCGCCGTCCAGGCCCGCGAAGCCCTTCAGGCCGAAGGCATCGGTACCCGCGTTGTCTCCATGCCGTGCGTCGAGTGGTTCAACAAGCAGGACGCCGCCTACCGCGAGTCCGTGCTTCCCGCTGCAGTCAAGGCCCGCGTCTCGGTAGAGGCCGGGCTGGCCCTAGGCTGGAGGGAATTCGTCGGCGACGCAGGCCGGTCCGTCAGCCTCGAGCACTATGGCGCTTCCGCCGACTACAAGCGCCTTTTCCAGGAGTTCGGCATTACCGCGGAGGCTGTCGCTGCCGCCGCTAAGGACTCCCTCGCCGCCACAGGAAACTAACCCTCTCAACTGCACTGCAGCCGGCGCCGCGGGACGGCTAACAAGCGTCCCGCGGCGCCGGCGCAAGCTCTCAACTATTCATGATTTTCGAAGGAAGCAGACGCCATGACCAACGCAACCCCCACCGCACAGCTGTCCGACGCCGGTGTGTCCATCTGGCTGGACGACCTCTCCCGCGAGCGACTCGCCAGCGGCAGCCTGCAGAAGCTCATCGACGAAAAGAACGTCGTCGGCGTGACCACCAACCCGTCCATCTTCCAGGCCGCGATTACATCCGGCTCTGACTACGATGCAAAGATTGCCGAACATGCCGCGCAGGGCACCGGCGTCGAGGAGACAATCTTCGAGATCACCACCACCGACGTCGCCGACGCCTGCGACCTCTTCGCCCCGATTGCAACCGCCAGCAGCGGCGTGGACGGCCGTGTCTCCATCGAGGTCGACCCCCGTCTGGCCTGGGACACCGAAGGAACCATCGCTGAGGCCAAGAACCTCTACAAGAAGGTTGACAAGGACAACGTCCTCATAAAAATCCCGGCAACTCTCGAAGGCCTCGCGGCTATCTCGGCAACCCTGGCCGAAGGCATCAGCGTCAACGTGACCCTGATCTTCTCGCTTGAGCGCTACCGCGCCGTCATCAACGCCTTCCAGGCCGGACTGGAGCAGGCCAAGGAAAACGGCCACGACCTGTCCAAGATCCACTCGGTCGCCTCGTTCTTCGTCTCGCGTGTTGATTCCGAAATCGACAAGCGCCTCGACGCCATCGGCACCGACGCAGCCAAGGCCCTCAAGGGCAAGGCCGGCGTCGCCAACGCCCGCCTCGCCTACCAGGTCTACGAGGAGCTCTTCTCCACCGAACGCTGGGCAGTCCTGGCTGAAGCCGGCGCACTCCCGCAGCGTCCCCTGTGGGCCTCCACCGGCGTCAAGGACCCGGCCTACTCCGACACCCTCTACGTCACCGGACTCGCCGCCGCCGGTGTGGTCAACACCATGCCCGAAAAAACGCTCGACGCCACCTTCGACCACGGCGTCGTCACCGGCGACACGATCTCCGGCGCCTATGCCGAGTCCAAGGCCGTGCTGTACGCACTGGACGCCCTGGGCATCTCCTACAACGAGGTGGTTGCCCTCCTCGAATCCGAAGGCCTGGACAAGTTCGTGGCCAGCTGGAAGGAACTACTGGCCGACGTCGAAGGTGCCCTTGCCGCTGCACGGAAGTCTTCCTAGCCCACTGAGCTCTGACCGCCACCGAAAGGCAGACACCATGCCCGTTTCACCCCTGAATTGCTGTATCAACCCCAGCATCCTCTCGGCCGACTTCGTCAACCTTGAGGCCGAGCTGGCCCGCATCAGCAACGCCGATGCCGTGCACGTGGACGTCATGGACAACCACTTCGTTCCGAATCTGACCATCGGCCTGCCCGTCGTGGAACGGCTGCAAAGGGTCAGCCCCGTGCCGTTGGACGCCCACCTGATGATTTCCAATGTGGACCGCTGGGCGCCGCAGTTCGCCGACGCCGGCCTGAGCTCGGTGACGTTCCACGTCGAGGCGTCCGAGGCCCCGATCAAACTCGCCCGTGAACTTCGCGCACGCGGGGCCAAGGCGGGCATGGCACTGCGCCCGGCCACCCCGGTGGAACCGTACCTGGACATGCTCCCGGAACTGGACCTGCTCTTGATCATGACGGTGGAGCCGGGCTTTGGCGGCCAGGCATTCCTGGATGTCATGTTGCCCAAGATCCGCCGTGCCCGCGCGGCGGTCGAGGGTTCGGGGGTGGACGTGGCCATCCAGGTTGACGGCGGTATCACGGAGGAAACCATCACGCGCGCCGCGGAGGCCGGTGCCAACGTCTTTGTGGCCGGATCCGCCGTGTACGGCAGGCCGTCGCCTGCGGACGCCATCGAGTCGCTGCGCGCGAACGCCCAGCTCGCCTTCGCCCCAATAACCTCGCCTTCACCCCAATAACTCTGTACGCCAACCAGTCTGAAGGACCACAAATGCGCGTTCACATCGCAACCGACCACGCCGGCATGGAGCTCAGCTCCCATCTCATCACCGCACTGTCAGCTAAAGGCTACGAGATGGTAGACCACGGGCCGGCGGCCTACGATGCCGAGGACGACTACCCGGCATTCTGTATCAAGGCCGCGTCCGCCGTCGTGGCCGACCAGACCGCTGGCGTGGACGCCCTCGGGATAGTGCTGGGCGGCTCGGGCAACGGCGAGCAGATCGCCGCGAACAAGGTCGAGGGCGTGCGCGCCGCTCTGGCATGGAACCTGGACACGGCCAAGCTGGCCCGCCAACACAACGACGCCAACGTGGTCGCAGTCGGGGGACGCCAGCACACCGTCGAGGAGGCTACCGAATTGATCGAGGCATTCCTCACCGAACCATTCACCAACGCCGAACGCCACGAACGCCGCATCGGCAAGATCGCCACCTTTGAAACCACCGGCGAGGTTGCCGAGTAGCTCGTCGCTTCACGAGGGGAATCGGTGCGGTTGAGGATTGGTAATCTCACCTCGGGCAGTTTGTCCCGCTGCACGCCAATCTCAGGCACCTTCCCCTAACCCAATGAAGAAGCCGCCTTCCGGTTCGGTTGAGGATCGCAACGGAAGGCGAGAAATGCCCTGACCAGCAGGGAAGAGCCCATAGACGAACTCCAGCATAGGAGTCACCATGCCCATTGCAACCCCAGAGATCTACTCCGAGATGATCGATCGCGCCAAGGCCGGAGGCTTTGCGTTCCCGGCGGTCAACGTGACGTCGTCGCAGACCCTGAATGCAGCCATCCGCGGGTTCGCCGAGGCTGAGTCCGATGGCATCATTCAGGTTTCCACCGGTGGCGCGGCGTACTGGTCCGGCGCGTCGGTCAAGGACATGGTTGCCGGTTCGCTCGGCTTCGCCGCTTTTGCCCGCGAAGTGGCCAAGAACCACAACGTCAACATCGCGCTGCACACCGACCACTGCCCCAAGGACAAGCTGGACGGTTTTGTCCTGCCGCTGCTGGCGGCGTCGGAGGCCGAGGTCAAGGCCGGCCGGAACCCGATCTTCAACTCGCACATGTGGGACGGCTCGCACGAGACCCTCGAAGACAATCTGCGCATCGCGCGCGAACTGCTGGCGCGTGCCGCCGCTGCGAAGATGATCCTCGAAGTTGAAATCGGCATCGTGGGCGGCGAGGAAGACGGCGTTGAGAACGAAATCAACGAGAAGCTCTACACAACGGTCGAGGACGCCCTGGCCACGATCGAGGCCCTCGGCGCCGGCGAGAACGGCCGCTACATCACGGCCCTGACCTTCGGCAACGTCCACGGTGTGTACAAGCCCGGCGGTGTGAAGCTGCGCCCGGAGATTCTCAAGGACATCCAGGCCGAGGTGGGCGCGAAGATCGGCAAGGAAAACCCGTTCGACCTCGTGTTCCACGGCGGTTCCGGCTCCAGTGACCAGGAAATCGCTGACGCCGTTTCCTACGGCGTGATCAAGATGAACGTCGACACCGACACCCAGTACGCCTTCACCCGTCCGGTGGCCGGGCACATGCTCGCCAACTACGACGGCGTCCTGAAGATCGACGGCGAAATGGGCAACAAAAAGACCTACGACCCCCGCGTCTGGGGCGCCTCCGCCGAAGCCGGCATGGCTGTCCGCATCGTCGAGGCCGCCCGCCAGCTCGGCTCCCTCGGCAAGACGTTCTAGTTATGTCCGACGAGTTCCGCAAGAACCCGGTGGGCACCGAGCCCACACTCCTCGCCGCCTAAAAGCGGGCGCCGCCGGCTTGGCGGACGCTGATCGCTGCTCATGCGGCCCGGATTGGCAGCAGCGTGACTCGTTGCCTTTGCCGCCACAGCTGCCGTGGTTCCTGACGGAACCCTCCAGGGACTTCCCAGACTGTTTGGTCGGAGGCGGGCAACTCAGCCGAACAGGACGGCGGCTTCGTCGTAGCGCTTCTGCGGAACGGTCTTGAGCTGGCCCAGGGCCTCCCGGAAGCCCACTTGTTCGATTTCCGTGCCTTTCAGGGCAACCATGGTGCCCCAGAGGCCCTCGACTACAGAGTCGATCGCGGCCATGCCCAGGCGAGTGGCCAGGACCCTGTCGAAAGCTGACGGAACGCCGCCGCGCTGGATGTGGCCCAGGACGGTGGCGCGGGTTTCGATGCCGGTGCGGCTTTCAATGTCGGGGGCGAGCTGGTCCGCGATCCCGCCAAGCCGCGGCCGGCCGAACGTGTCCAGGCCGCGCTCGGAGTGCGGGGATTCCATGTGGTCCGGAACAAAGCCCTCGGCCACCACAATCAGCGGTGCGCGGCCGCGGGTGTGGGCTTCCTGGACCCACTCGGTGATCTGCTCGACGCTGACCTTCTGCTCGGGGATCAGGATGGCGTGCGCACCGGCGGCCATGCCGGCGTGCAGGGCAATCCAGCCCACATGGCGGCCCATAACCTCGGCGATCATGCAGCGGCGGTGGGACTCGCCCGTGGTCCGGAGCCGGTCAATGGCCTCGGTGGCGATCTGCACCGCCGTGTCGAAACCGAAGGTGTAATCCGTGGCGTCAAGGTCGTTATCCACAGTCTTCGGGACGCCCACAATCTTCAGCCCGGCGTCGGTCAGGCGTTTGGCGGCAGCCAGTGTTCCTTCGCCGCCGATCGCGATGATCGCGTCGATGCCGAGGCGGTCCATGTGGGCCTTGATAACTTCCGGCCCGCCGCCGTTTTCGAAGGGGTTGGTCCGGGACGTCCCGAGGATGGTGCCACCCTGCTTGGCGATGCCACGAACCATGATGCGGGGGATGTCGATGATGTCGCCTTCGACGACGCCCCGCCAGCCGTCCAGGAACCCCACGAATTCGTGGCCGTGGATGGCAATGCCCTTCAACACGGCACCGCGGATAACCGCGTTCAGTCCGGGGCAATCGCCGCCGCTGGTAAGAATTCCAATTTTCATGTCTCGGCTCAAATCATAGGAGAGGGTTTACAGGCAGAGCGTCACACGGAGCTCTCCTGGAAGTGCGTGGGAGTTGCGAAGTACGACAGAGTTTCGGAAGCAAGCGGTGCGAGGCTGGATTTCAGGCACCGCCACTTTTTGCGCTCGTATCCCAAGGTCTGACACGGCACAGTTCTCGAGATCAGGACCCAAAAATCACAAAGAACCTTTTGATCCCCTCGTGGATCTCCCCAAGTCCTTCGCCACCCAATTGGGAAGACGACGGCATGGGAAATCAAAAATGCGGCCTTCCAAGACGTCTATGACCGGAGATGTGGGCTGGTACGGTTCGCCCATTGGATTTACCTTTCTGCTGTAACTCGCCGCAAGGCGGCGGGCTAGTGGTGGTGGCCGCGGCTCAATTAGGCAGCGGTTGAATCTATCCCAGGGCGGCAAGGACCGACATGGCCTCCTGAACAACATCCGTGGCAGGGAAGAATGGCCGCTTCAGGCCCGCCATCTCTTCCATGACGCGGACTACCTGGCAGCTGTAACCGAACTCGTTGTCGTACCAGACGTAGAGGACGAGGTTCTTTTCGTTGGAGATGGTGGCCAGGCCATCAACAATTCCTGCGCGACGGGAACCGACGAAGTCCGTGGAAACAACCTCGGGGGAGTCAACGTAGTCGATCTGCTTGCGCAGGTTCGAGTGCAGTGACATTTCCCGGAGGAAGTTGTTGATTTCATCCTTGGTGGTCCCGTTCTCCAGGCTCAGGTTCAGGATCGCCAGCGAGACGTCCGGCGTGGGGACGCGGATTGAACTGCCGGAAAGCTTGCCCTGAAGTTCGGGCAGTGCCTTTGCCACAGCGGTGGCCGCTCCGGTTTCGGTGATGACCATGTTCAGCGCGGCGGAGCGGCCGCGGCGGTCGCCCTTGTGGAAATTGTCGATCAGGTTCTGGTCGTTGGTGAAGGAGTGGACGGTCTCCACGTGGCCGTGGATCACGCCGAACCTGTCGTTGATGGCTTTCAGGACCGGGGTGATGGCGTTGGTGGTGCAGGACGCC
>NZ_JAKFFD010000197.1:0-2133 GCF_036675385.1 Pseudarthrobacter sp.
CCCGAGGAAGGCGAGCTGGCCAAGGCCTGGGTGAAGGACTTCCGCCAGAAAATTGCGCCCTATGCCTCGGGCGGGGTGTGGCTCAATTTCATCGGCAACGAAGGCCAGGAGCGCATCCGTGCCGCGTTCGGAAACGGGAACTATGCGCGGCTTGCAAGGGTCAAGCGGGACTTCGATCCGCGGAACGTCTTCCAGGGCAACCAGAACATCCTGCCGGCCGGCTCCTGAGCGGCCCGCAGCGGTTGGCGGCCCCGGCGCAGACCACCGCCGCACTAGACTTCCCCCATGGCGATTTACTTGGATCCGCCGCTCTGGCCCGCCCACGGCACGCACTTTTCGCACCTCATCTCGGACACGTCGCTCGCGGAGCTGCACGCCTTCGCCGCCGCGGCCGGCATCCCGGACCGGGCGTTCGACGGCGACCATTACGACGTTGCCGAGCGCCGGTTCGACGACCTCGTCGCCGCGGGCGCCATCGCCGTGGAAGCCCGGATCCTGGTGCGAAAGCTCATCGCCAGCGGGCTGCGCATCCCCGCCCGGCAGCGGAACAAGTCCCTCAAGGTCCCGTTGCTGAACCGCTGGGAAGCCCTCATGCCCGGACACGACGCCCTCTTCCTGGACCTGCTGGACCGCTGGAGCGAGGACCACCGCCGGTATCACGGCTGCACGCACCTGCTGGCAGTCTTGGAGGCCATGGACCTGCTCACCGACCCCGCCGATCCGCCGCGGACCGTGCTGCTCGCAGCCTGGTTCCACGATGCCGTGTACCGCGGGATCGCCGGCCAGGACGAGGAGGAATCGGCCCGCCTCGCCGAGGAGCGCCTCACGGATGCGGGGCTTCCGGCCGCCGAAGTCGAGGAGGTGGCGCGGCTGGTCAGGCTGACGTCGGACCACCGCCCGGAACCAGGGGACGACGACGGCGCCCTCCTCTGCGACGCGGACCTGTCAGTCCTCGGCGGCGAACCTGAGCCGTACGCCCGGTATGTGGCCGCCGTCCGGGAAGACTATGCGCACATCGGCGACGCCGACTTCGCGGCCGGCCGTGCCGCCGTCGTCCGTCATCTGCTGGAACTGGACCCCTTGTTCCACAGCGACCGCGCACGGGAACTGTGGCTCGATGCCGCCCGCCGGAACCTTCTGGGCGAGCTGGCCTGACTCTTCGCGCAGCCGCCGGAAGCCTTTACGGGCGCCCCGGCCGGTGCAAGACTGCTCGGATGAACCTGCGCATCCAATCTGTCAGCGTCGACTCCACAGACCCCAAAGTGCCCGCCGATTTCTGGGAGAAGGCCCTGGGCTGGCGCCGCACCTATGAGGTGGAAGACGAAATCGTACTGGAACCCCCTGCAGGCAGCCCGGCAGACGGCGTCAGCCCGGACCTGCTGTTCGTGAAGGTGCCGGAGCAGAAGGAGATCAAGAACAGGCTGCACCTGGACCTGCGTCCGAATGACCAGGCCGAGGAGGTGCAGCGGCTGGAAGCCCTTGGCGCGTCGCGCATTTCTATTGGGCAGGGGCCGGAGGTGACCTGGGTGGTCATGGCCGACCCGGACGGCAACGAATTCTGCGTGCTGCGGGCGCTCCGGTCAGAGGAGCTCGAAGCCCAGGGCCTGGTCCCCGGGTTTAGCGAAGCCCCGGGGAATGCCGCCGGCTAACGGTACGCGGTAACGAACGGGCTGTTAGTGGGAACGATCTGCTTGCCCAGCGGCATCAGGCTGACCGGGATGAGCTTGAGGTTGGCGATGGCCAGCGGGATGCCGATGATGGTGACCGCCATGGCAAAAGCTGTGACCACGTGGCCGATCGCGATCCAGATGCCCGCCACCACCAGCCAGATGACATTCCCCAGCAGCGGCAACACGCCCGTTCCGCCCGGCTTGTCCACCACCATGCGCCCGAACGGCCAGAGCGTGTACGCCGCAATGCGGAAAGACGCGATGCCCCACGGGATGGTGACGATGAGCAGGCAGCAGATGATGCCGGCCAGGAAGTAGCCCAGAGCGAGCCAGAGTCCACCGAATACCAGCCAGATGATGTTGAGCAGAGTCTTCATCTGTCCATTGTGCCCCGCGGGGTCTGACAAAAACGTAGGGGTCTGCCCTGATTGGCCCCTGATCTTCGGCCATGGAACTTGGACCC
>NZ_JAKFFD010000088.1:0-2129 GCF_036675385.1 Pseudarthrobacter sp.
AGCCATGGTGGGCACCGCGGCGTACCTCAGCCCAGAGCAGGCCATGGGCTCCCCGCTCACCCCTGCCACAGACATCTATTCGCTGGGGCTGGTCCTGCTCGAATGCATCAAGCAGTCGATGGAATACCCCGGCAGCGCTGTGGAATCCGCCGTGGCCAGGCTGCACCGCGCGCCCAGAATTCCCGCGGATCTCCCAGCGGAGTGGGCCGACCTCATCCGTTCGATGACGGCAATCGAGCCGCTGGAACGACCGACAGCTGCGGACATCGAGACGGCGCTGCGGCAGGCCCTGGTCTCGCCGACATCCACTCCCGGCGGACTTGCCCCGGAAACCACGCGTGTGCTGCCGGCCATGCCGTTCAGGACGCCGTCCGTCACCGCAGAATCACCCTCCCCTGATCTGCGGGCAAGGCCGGTGCCTGGTTCCGATCAGCCCAGCAGCCCCCGGCGAACGCGCCGGCGGAGGCCGGCCCGTGCGGGACAGAAGTTGCGACTCCCGGTGCTGGCCATCCTGATCCTTGTTGCGCTGGCGGCCGGGGCCGCGGCACTGACAGCGGGCCAGGCGCCAGAGTCCACCGCCGACGTCGTGCCTTACCCTGCGGTGAGCGGCACCCTGGGTGACCACCTTCAGGAACTTCAGAAGAGTGTGGAACCATGACCCCGTTTCGGTCCAAGAACCAATGCGCCCGATCATGGGGAGCCGGCCTTGCCGCCGCACTTGCGCTGGCGGCCTCCCTCGCCGGCTGCGGCCCGGCCGCTACCGGCCTGCAGCGCGACACGGCCTCCCATCTCCAGGAAGTCGTGCTCGGCGTGAGCCAGGCTGCGGCCGCCAACGATCACACGGCCGCGCTCACGGCACTGGAGAGCCTGGAAGCGGACGTGGCATCTGCGGCCGGCAGCGGCCAGGTATCCGAGGAACGGCACCGGCGCATCATGGCCGGCATCACCGCTGTCAGGTCGGACCTCAAGGCTGCCGCAGAATCCGCCGCCGCGGCAGCGAAAGCCGCCGAAGAAGCCGCGGCTGCCGCCGAGAAGACCAGGGCCGACGCGGAAGCCGCCGCGCAGGCTGCGAAGGCCGCGCAGGAAAACAGTGCGCCCGCACCGGCACCGGTACCGGCCGCCGTTCCGGTGCCAGCCCCCGCACCGGAACAGGGGAAAGGCAAGAACAAGAACGGCTGACGATGTGCCCTGCACGTACTTGTGGATTGTGGAGGGTGACACGTTTCTTGGCTCACTGGCCATCAGGCACGAGCTGAACGATTACCTCCTCAACGAGGGCGGGCACATCGGCTACAGCGTGCTGCCATCTGCCAGGCGCCGCGGCCACGCCGCTGCAGCTTTGGCCGACGCCCAGCCGATGGCCCGGGACCTGGGAATCCACCGGGCGCTTCTCACCTGCGATGAGGTCAATGCCGCTCCCGGGCGACCATCGAAAAGAACGGCGGCGTCTGGGAGGATACGCGCAACGGCAAACGACGCTACTGGATCGATACCGTCTGACCGTACGCCCGATACCTGCGCAATTACGGGGGAAAACGCGAGCCACGGCCGGAGGAGACCCGCACCATACGGATCTCGCGCACGCCGTCCTCCACATTCACGGTCCCGTCCGCTACGAACCCGTGTTTGCGGTAGAACGCCTGCGCCCGGGGATTCGGATCGGCCACCCAGAGCGCTGCCGACTCGTCAGGTCCGACGACGGTGTCCAGGAGCGCGGCCCCAGTACCCGTCCCATGCTCAGCCGCCACGACGTATAGCACGTAGAGGCGTGTGCCCCACTCCGATCCGGAGCTCTGCGAGGGCCCCGCCATCGCGATCCCGATCACTTCGCCGTTGCGCTCGGCCACCGCCACGCGGTTTGCGCGGTAGCGCTCATCGCTGAGCATGGCGGTCCAGAACCGCTCCCGGGCAGCAAGCAACCCCGGGTCATCGAGGACGTGGTCCGCCATGACTCCGCGGTACGTCTCAAGCCACGACCGCACATTCACGCGCGCCATCTCGGCCGAGTCCTCGACGCGCGCGTAGCGGACCCTCACCGGGCTATCCATAAGCGAAACTCTACAGAGAGCGGCCCACAGCGTAGCCTGAATCCATGGACTCCGAGGTCCGCTACCTCACGCTCCGCACCG
>NZ_JAKFFD010000104.1:0-2109 GCF_036675385.1 Pseudarthrobacter sp.
AACGTGGCGGGAGGGGTGTTAGGCGTCGGTGCGGAACACCTGGATCACGGACGGACGGGGTGCGCGCGCCTCGCCGCGGGCCGGCGTCGCGCCTTCCTTAACGTAGTCCGGGAAGAACGAGCTCTGCTTCTCGAACGAGCCATCCTCACCCGGGTGCTGCACGGCCACGAACACGGTGCGCTCGTCGTCGTGGATGATCGGTCCGCAGGTCTCGCCTTCCTTCGGCACGGCCAGGAACTGCTCCACCTTGCCACGTTCGGCGCCTTCGAGGGTGACCTTGAAGAGGCCGTCGGCCTTGCCGATTCCGGCGGGGGCGCCGTCGGTGGAGATCCACAGGTTGCCCACGGAGTCGAACGCGAGGTTGTCCGGGCAGGAGATGGGCGAGACCTTGTCCACCGGGAAGCCGGAGAAGTAGGTGAACTTGTCGGTGGCGGGATCGCCGCAGACCATGAGCAGGTTCCACGTAAAGGCAGTGGAGGTCTGGTCGCCGGTTTCGGTGATTTCCACGATGTGGCCGTCACGGTTTTCGTTGCGCGGGTTGACCTCGTTGGCGGCTTCGTTCGAGCCGACGCCGCGGTTGGAGTTGTTGGTGCAGGCCACGTAGACCTTGCCGGTGTGCAGGCTGGGCTCAACGTCCTCGGCACGGTCCATCTTGGTGGGGCCAACCTTGTCGGCGGCAACGCGGGTGTAGACCAGAACTTCTTCAACAGTCATTTCCGGTACTGCAGAGACTCCGTTCTCCACCAGCGCGAGCCACTCGCCCGTGCCGTCGAACGCGCCGTCTACCGGCACTTCGCTGGCCTTGAAATCGGCTGAGTTTCCGGTGAACCGAGCCACGTAGAGGTTGCCGGCGGAGAGGAGCGTCATGTTGTGCTGGCGGTTGCCCTCGATGTACTTGTCCTTGGACACGAACTTGTAGAGGTAGTCGAAGCGCTCGTCGTCGCCGGAGTAAGCCACCACGTGCCCGGATTCGGCGATGATGACGTTGGCGCCCTCGTGCTTGAAGCGGCCCAACGAGGAGTGCTTCTTGGGGGTGGACGTCGGATCGAACGGGTCAACCTCAACAATGTAGCCGAAGCGGTTGGCCTCGTTCTCGTAGCCGGGTTTGCGGGTGTCGAAGCGCTCGTCATCAATTTCCCACTGGCGGGCGGTGGCCTTGTCGGTGAGGCCGTAACGCTTGTCATAAGCGGAGGTACCCGGGGAGCGGAAGTAACCGTTAAAGTTTTCCTCGCCGGAGAGGATGGTGCCCCACGGGGTGGTGCCGCCGGCGCAGTTACCCAGCGTGCCCTTGATGAAGCGGCCGTCGCGGTCCTTCACCGTCTTGACTAGCTCCGAGCCGGCGGCGGGGCCGGTCAGTTCGTAGACTGTGTTGTTCAGGAGGCGGCGGTTCAGCGGCGCGCCCTTGACGTAGGTCCACGGCTTGTTCTTGTTTTTGCGCTCCAGCTCGACGACGGACAGGCCGTGTGCAGCCTGGCCCACTGCGCGGACGTCGGCAGCGGGCATGGACGGCGGGAACATGATGCCGTCGTTGGTGTATTCGTGGTTCGCGAACAGCACGGCCCGGCGGCCCTTGGTGTTCGGGATCTCCAGGATGTCCGTGTAGTCGCAGTTGTAGCCGAACTGCTTTTCCTGCGCGGCGGCTGTCTGGTTGTTCAGGTCGAAGTCCGGGGTGCCGTTGAAGATCGGGTCACCCCAGCGGATCACGGGCTGCCAGGTGAAGCCTTCCGGAACGGTGACGGCGTCGACGGCGGCATCCACCGGAGCGATCGGCGTGAACTTCAGCTTCGCCTTGGCGAAGCCTTCCTTAGCTGCCGGCGCCAGGCCGGTGCCGCCGGCAACTGCCGGTTCCGCTGAGGTAATGGCGCTGCCGAGTACGACGGCGAGCGCACCGGCGGCGCCGAAGCCCAGGGCGGCGCGGCGCGACATGGTGGCGGACGCGATGTCCCGGAAGTAGCTGTTGGAGCTCGTGTTGCAGACATCGCCGGAGCAGGCGTTGTCGCACTTCAAGGCGCACGTGACGGCGCTGCGCTTGCCCTTGGTGTGGCCGAGCATGGGCAGCAGGGTGAACTTGCGGGCTGTCGTTTCAGACAAGGGGTGCCTCCAAATTTA
>NZ_JAKFFD010000214.1:0-10892 GCF_036675385.1 Pseudarthrobacter sp.
CCCTCTCTGTCAGCCTGTCGTGAGACAGATTGTCTTTGCGAGAGGCAGGCGGGGTTGGGCATGACGAAATCGACTGGGAAAGTTCCGTTCCGGACTCTGGAGGAGAAGCTTTGGCTCCTGGAGAAGTACGAGGCTGCTCCACATGGTTCGAAGGGTGCGGTGTTGCGTGAACATGGGATTTCGGCGAATGCCATCAGGGTTTGGGCTTACGCTCGGGATCATGGTGAGTTTGCTGCAACTCCGACGGGTAAGCGGTCGTCGCGTGATGGTGTCATGACGCCGAGGCGGCAGAGCGCCGAGATTGTGCGGTTGCGTCGGGAGCTGGCGAGGGCGCAGGCGGATCAGGAAATCCTGAAGGCGGCGTTAGAGTCCGCGGGAAAAGCGCACGCGCTCTTGGAGAAACTTGCCGAGAGCGCGGAGCCGGCCCCGCTGCAGACGCTATCCGAGAAGAAGCAGTCGCGGGACTCGTCTCCGACGGATTGAGCGTGGTGTCCGCGTGCAAGGTTATGGGCGTCTCGCGGCCCACCTGGTACCGGCACCGGGCGCCGCGGGCGGTGACGCCGGTACCGGTCCCGCAAAAGGAGCGCGTGCAGCCAGCGACTCTTACTGGTTCGGAACGTGCCCGCATCAAGGCCTTCCTGATCGATGAGGAATCCGCGAATCTGAGCGTGTCCCAAGTGTTCTACCGGACCCTTGACCAGGGTGTCTATGTGGCCTCGGAATCGTCATGGCACCGGGTCGCGCGGGCGAGCAAACTTAACGGCGACCGCAGGGTCATGGCCACCCATAAACCAAAGGTGATCCCGGAGCTCTGCGCGTCCCGTCCGAACCAGGTGTGGTCCTGGGATATCACCGTCCTACGCTCGGTGGACCGGGGCCGGAACTTCCGGCTGTATGTCATTCTGGACGTCTTCAGCCGCTATGTAGTGGGGTGGCGGCTGGAGCCCTCCGAGGGGACGCTGGAAGCCTTGGACATGATCACCGATGCCCTGGCCGGGGAGCACTCTAAACCCGAGGTTCTCCATGCTGACAGGGGCTCGGTGATGACCAGCATCGACATGGGTAAGTACCTGGCCAAACTCGGTATCGTCCAGTCCCATTCCAGGCCCCGGGTCTCCAACGACAACCCGTTCTCGGAATCGCAGTTCAAGACCATGAAATACGACCTCGATTACCCACAGCACTTCAGAAGCCTTGAGCATGCCCGGGAGTGGACCACCGGCTTCATTCACGCCTACAACACCGAACACCGCCATTCCGGGATCGGCTACTACACCCCGGAATCAGTGCACGAGGGCACCTGGCCACTGTGCCAAAAACGACGCCAAGCAGCTTTAGACGCCGCCTGGGCAGCGTACCCCCACCGGCACCACCAACGACCCAGAGCACACAAAGTCCACACCGAAAGCTGGATCAACAACCCGCAGAAACGAGCCAACAGAATAGCGAGACTGTCTCAAAGAGGTTGACAAGTTCCGTATTCCGGTAGCGCCGGCGTCTTTTGTCAGCGGCAGAATTTTTGCGCCTCGAAAACGAGGGCTTGGTCCGCTAGCTGCGGAAGTTGACGAACTGCAGGTCCGCCTCGTCGAAGTCCTTCAGCAGCGCCATGACGGACTGCAGGTCATCGCGGGACTTGGAGGAGACGCGGAGTTCGTCGCCCTGGATCTGGGATTTGACGCCCTTGGGGCCCTCGTCGCGGATCAGCTTGTTGATCTTCTTGGCCAGGTCCTGCTCGATGCCTTCCTTGATGGAGGCTTCGAGGCGGAATTCCTTGCCGGAGGGGTAAGGCTCGCCGGTGTCCAGGGACTTCAGGGAGATGCCGCGGCGGATCAGCTTGGACTGGAGGACGTCCAGCACGGCCAGGACGCGTTCCTCCGAGTTCGCCTTCATCAGGATCTTCTCGCCGCTGAATTCGACCTCGGCGCCGACGCCCTTGAAGTCGTAGCGCTGGACCAGTTCCTTCTGGGCCTGGTTCAGCGCATTGGCCACTTCCTGCTTGTCCACTTTGCTTACGACGTCGAACGTTGACTCGCCTGCCATGATTCTCCTTGTGCCGGTGGTTGCCCTGACATTGGCTCTGCAGGGCGTGGATCTCTGCATTCCAGCCTAATACGGATCGCCGGCCTGTGGCGCTGGTGCGGGAGCGGCGCTGTTGTGGATTCGGCGCTGTTCGTGATTCACAGTTCTCTCATAGCGGACGCACTGCGGGAACGAAGCCGGGCAGGCGAGAGTTGAACGAGTTGGAAACAGGTCGAAGGGAAAGCCATGCAACACAAAGCCGTCCGTTACGTCACCCGAACCACCGCCGCAGCTGCGGGCGCTGTCGCCACTGCTGCCACATCAGTCGCCGCTGCAGCCCTGGCAGGCTCTATTATTTTCAGCCCGGTCCCGGATGCCTCGGCCCGCATGGAGGGTGTGAGCGAGGACCTGCTGCGGGCGGTCCAGCTGAACCAGATCACCGAGGAGCAGGCCGTGAAGTTCGAGGCGCGGCTGGCCGGGCGGATTCTCGGCGACGCCTGAGCCGCCGGTTTTCCGCGGAATTGCGGGGCCTCTGACGGCATTTCCAGGGGTCTGCAGCCTCGATTCGATGTTTCGGCAGAAGTTCTGTAAAGTTGTCTTGCCCGCGGTTACTGGAAGCGGAACGGCCCGGAAACGGACGTTCTGAACACTGCAGCCGGGGGTGATCTTCTTTTGAAGTTCGGCAGATTACCCGAGCGGCCAAAGGGGGCTGACTGTAAATCAGCTGGCAACGCCTACGGGGGTTCGAATCCCTCATCTGCCACCCAAGGAAAAGCCTCCGGAACCACCAGGTTCCGGAGGCTTTTTTTGTGCCCGAAAGCCAGAGGCCCCTGCAGCCTGGCACGTCCGCAGCTTCCGTCGGGCTTCGGGGTTTTCCCCGCCGTATGGTCTGTTCCCCGCGGCGTTACACGGGGATTTGACCACGAAGAGGGGAAAAGCAGCGTCGGAAATCAGCCAAGAAACCGTCGTCGACAGCAGCGTTGCCCCCGGCGTAGGCTGGCAGCATCGGCGCATGTGACCCCGATGCCCTGCGTCGATACATCAATCGATGAAGGAGAACCATGAGCGTTGTACGTGAATTTATGACCACGGATGCACAGTGTATTAAGGAGCATCAGTCCCTCGCAGATGCCGCTCGGATGATGTTGGATCTGGATTGTGGATCGCTGCCGATCTGCGGCGATGACGGCAAGTTGAAGGGCATGATCACCGACCGCGACATCGTACTCAGGTGCGTTGCGGCCGATCGTGATCCCCGCGAGATGTTGGCCAGCGAGCTAGCCACCGGCAAGCCCTACTGGGTGGACGCCGATGCCAGCGTTGACGCAGCCATCGAAATCATGGAGAGGCACCAGGTCCGGCGCCTCCCGGTCATCGTCGACCACAAGATGGTCGGCATCATCAGCCAGGGTGACATTGCGCGCAACTACACCGAGGAGCGCGTGGGCGAACTGGTGGAGCACATTTCGGAACGCCACCCGATGTCTGCATAGTCTGACTAATTCCCGCATGGCCTTGTTCGCGGCTCCTTGCCTTGAAGGTTCGGAACCGCGAACAAGCTTTGGAAACCCTGGACCGCCAAACCCGGCCGGACCAGAGCCTAGTTCAGGGCGATCAGGAGCATCTGGTTGGTCCCCGGGATGCACGTCTGCAGGATGGCCCGGGGGAATCCGCCGAATACCGCGATGACATCGTTGGTGGTTCCCGGGTTGGGGACCTGGCCCCGGGCCGTCGCCGTGTATGTCCCGTAGCCCGGAATGCTGACGGTCTCGCCCACGCCGATGCCGGAGAAGCGCGCCCACCCGCCGCAGAAGTCGTGCTCCGTGATGAACAGCGAGTAGCCGTCGTTGGGTGTGTAGTGGATCGGCCCGATGCACGCGTCCACCATGGCCTGTCCGCCGGCGCCCGCGACATAGATGGTGCGGACAGCGGGCGCGGCCTGGACCGGCGCCGGGGCGGGGACGTAGGCCGGAGAAGCAGCAGCGGGTGCCGCCGCAACCGCGGCCGGTGCCGGGGCGAAAACCTCGACGGCGGGCCCCGTCAGCTTCAGCGTCTGGCCCGGGACGATGATGCTGTAAAGGCCCAGCCCGTTCGCGGCCAGCATCGCGTTCGTGTCAACGCCGTACCGGCCCGCGATCCCACCCACCGTATCGCCGGGGACAACTATGTAGAGGTTGGGGTCGCCCGCGGGTGCCGGAGCAGGTTCGGGCGGTGGTGGGGGAGCCTCGGCAGGCGCCGCAGCTTCTGCGACTTCCGGCTGCGCAGTGCCAGTTCCCGCACTGCCAAACTCAACGGACCCAACATAGGGCGCATCCAACGGCACCGCGGCCAAAGGCCGGGCAACGCGCACAACTGGCGACGCCGCCGTCGTGATGGCCTCCGGTGGCGCGGATATCTCTGCCGTGGGGACGGGGCCGGCCAATGCGCCGACTCCGAAGGCGGAAATCACGGCGGCGGTGGCCATGCCGGCCCACAGCTTGTTGCTGATCGTCCCGCTCCTCGGTGCCAGGAGATCGGCCCGCGGGACATCGGTTTCGAAATTTCGGCGGGGTGGTTCGGGAATAGGTGCGGTCAACTGGAACATGGGTGGCCCATCGCAGGTCGGTCCGGCAACAGGGCGGCAGTGGTGCCGCGAGTTCCAATGCAGGACGGATCGAGGAGTGATGCGCTGCGCGGTGCCGTCTATGACGGAACCGCGCACGGAAAGCGCGCATGATGGGAGCGCCCGCATACCCAGAAGATACGGATGCCCCGCTATGAAGCGGCATCATCCACCCCAGCTCGGAGGATGCGCCGGCAACTTTGTTTGGCCCTAGGAATTTCGAGTCTAGGAAGCTGCGCCAGGCACTGCACGAGTAGGCGTTACCTGAATTTTTCCGCCGAATACTTGGCCCCGCGGCGGCGACTACTCGGTGTCCAGCCGCCTGCCCCGCTGGACATTTCTACCGGGACATTCCTACAACGAGGGGCGGTCCCTGAGCTCGGCCACTTCGCGCCGCAGCGCAGCGATCTCCGTGACCAGGCCGGTCAGTTCTGCCCGCAAAGGTTCCTCTATGGACTCCGCGGCAGCTTCCGTGGACTCCTCAACGCGCTGGACCAGCCAGGAAGCGATGGATGCGGTGACCACACCCAGCACGGCGATGCCGCTCATCATGAGGGCCGCGGCAACCATCCGGCCGATCGGCGTCACGGGGTACATATCGCCGTACCCAACGGTGGTGATGGTGGTGATGGCCCACCACAGGGCGTCGCCGAACGTCAGGATCTTGGCGTCCGGGGCCGACTGTTCAACGTCGAGCACCGCCAGCGCGCCCACGAATACCAGGAGCACCGCTGACCCGGCCACGTACGTGACCACCCGGCCCCTGAGGGTTTCGCCGATGGTCCTGTGCAGAACCGACAGCAGCGTGACCAGCCGGAGCAGGCGCAGGGGCCGGAAGAATGGCAGGGCCACGACCAGGAGTTCGTGCAGGTTCCAGAGGAACCAGCGGCGGCGCTCTCTGGCCAGCCACAGGTTCGCGGCGTAATCCAGGGCGAAGATACCCCACGTCAGCCACATCACCGACTCAAGCCATTCCGCGCCGCTGCCGTCGACGCGGCCAATCACCTGCCACGCATAGGCCGCCAGGAACACCAGTGCCGTCCCCATCAGCGGCCACTCGGCGAGGTCCCGGTAGCGTTGTTGCGTCATGCGCCACATCCTACGCGGGAGCGCACAGGAGTCAGGCTTGCCAGTAAGTTACTGATGGGTAACATTGGAGCATGCACCTGCTTCTGCGAACCCTCCTGATGCTGTTCACGTCCGCCCGCCGCTCCACACTGACAATCTGGGACGCGTCGTCCCTGCCGCTGCGCGTCCTTCCCACCGACATCGACATCGCCATGCACCTTAACAACGGCATGTACTTTTCCCTCATGGACCTGGGCCGGTTCGACCTCATGGTCCGCAGCGGCGTATGGAAGACAATGCGCCGGCGCAGCTGGAGCCCTGTGGCGGCGGGGGAGACCATCGCCTTCCGGAAGTCGCTGCAGCTGTGGCAGCAGTACACCATCGAAACAAAGATCATCGGCCTGGATGCCAAGGCCATCTACTTTGACCAGCGCATGGTGTCCGACGGCGAGATTTACGCGCGTGCCTACATCGCCACCCGCCTGGTCAACAAGGGCAGGCCGGTCAGCCAGGAGGAGATCCTGCGCGAGTTCGGCCAGCCCCCGGCGGACCTGGTGCTGCCCGAGTGGATCCACGAATGGCGGGAGACCAACGCCCTGCCCGGTAGCCGGACGCCGGCGCCGCACGTTTGGGACAGCCTCACCCGGGAACGCAAGGCCTGAGCGCCGGTCACCCGGAAGCTACGCGCCGACGTCGCGCCTGTTCACGGCGAACGCGGCCACGGCCACCAGCGCAGCCGAAATTCCCCAGAGCCACCCTGCCGCGGCCCAGTCCGCGCCGTTGGCCACCGGCGAATTCCCGTAAGCCCAGTGGTAGGGGCTCAGGTCCAGCAGCCATTCGACGTCCGCGCTCTGCCGGCCGACGGCGTTGAAGACGTAACCAAGAACGCCGACGGCGGCGCCCGCGGCCAGCCCGTACGTCCGCCTTCCGGACACTGCCCCGGCGCATAATGCGGCCGTACCGCTCAGCAGGGCCAGCCCGGCAAACAGCACCGCTGCGCCGAAGAGGTTCTCGGGCCGGATATTCAGCTGGGCAGAATCATTGAGCAGCCGGACCAGCACAAAAACGAAGGCAGCGAGCAGCACTACCCGCAGGAACAGGGACAGCGCTCGTTCCAGCACCACCTGGACACGGGTCACCCCGTGCGCGAGGGTCAGTTCCAGCTGGCCCGATTCCTCGTCCCCGCCCACCGCGGCGGCGCCCCACCCCACCGAAGCGATGGTCATCAGCAGGAACCCGATCAGCCCGAACAGCGTGGCCTGGGTGTACCCGGGACCGGTGGCGATCTGGTCGTAGTTCAGCGCCTTGGTCATCTCGGCCGGGAGGGCGTCGATCATGTCCTGCATCTGCGCGCTCCCGCCGATGGACGGGTACAGCGGCAGATAGAGGAACGTGGCGGCGGCCAGGCCCGCGGCCCACGCCGCGGTGGAGCGCCAGGAATCAAAGAAGGCCCGGCGGAACAGCGGCAGGGTGGTGCTCATCGGGCGGCCTCCGCCGTGCCGGGCAATGCCGGGTCCGTGGCTGCCGGAGTTGAGTACATCTTGAGCACCGACTCCTCAAGATCCGGTTCCTCCAGCACCAGGTCGGTCAGCTCCAGGGTGCCCAGGGCCCTGACCAGCGGCTGGATGGCACCCTCCACGGTCGCCGAAAAGGTGATGCTGCCGCCGGACTCCAGCACCTCAACGTGCCCGACGCCGGGCACCCCACCCAGCAGCGCGCCGGCGTCGTGCGCTGTTATTCCGTTCGCGGTGAACCGGACCCGGCGCACCGCACCTTCCCGAAGCCCGCTCACGGACTCGACGGCGATGATCCGTCCGTCCCGGAGGATCGCCACGGTGTCAGCGGTCTGCTGGACCTCGCTGAGGACGTGGGAGCTGAGGAAGATGGTCTGGCCGCGGTGCTGCGCCTCGCGGACCATCGCGTGGAATTCCTGCTGGACCAGCGGATCGAGGCCGCTGGTGGGTTCGTCAAGAACCAGGAGCTCGGGGTCGTGCATAAACGCCTGGACCAGCCCGAGCTTCTGCTTGTTGCCCTTGGACAGTTTGCGCGTGTGGCGGTCCAGGTCCAGCCCCAGCCGTTCGGCAAGGCCATCGATCCTGCCCGGGGCCACCGGACCGCTGATGGCCTGGTAGTGGGCCAGGAGCGTCCGGCCCGTGACACGGCCCTCGAGGAACAGCTCGCCAGGAAGGTAACCGATCCGCCGGCGGAGCTCCGGGCCGCCCGCCCGGGGGTCCTTGCCCAGGACCCTGACCTCCCCCGACGTGGGGCGGATGATGTCCAGCAGGCAGCGCATGGTGGTGGTCTTGCCAGCGCCGTTGGGTCCGATCACGCCGAACACGGAGCCTGCCTCGACCGCAAAATCCACCCCGTGGAGCACCTCGCGCCGGCCGAATTTCTTGGTCAGGGACCGGGTGGAGATAGCCTGGGCCATGAACCCTCCTGGATGCGGCAGTCAGCGGCTGATGACCCCAAGGGTAGGCCTCGAAATGCCCGGTGTACACGGCCCCTCGCCGGTATTCCCGATGACGCGGGGAGCGAACAGGGCGCACCCGGCCGGGACATCGGCCTGCGCCTCGCGTACCGTTGAAGGCATGGCTACCGTAGATATCACAGGTGAACAGTTCGCATCGACCATTGAAGGCAACGACATTGTCCTGGTGGACTTCTGGGCTGAATGGTGCGGTCCCTGCAAGCAGTTCGGGCCCACGTACAAGGCCGTGTCGGAGAAGCACTCCGACGTCCTGTTCACAAAGGTGGACACCGAGGCGCAGCAGCAGCTCGCCGCCGAGGCCGGCATCACGTCCATCCCCACCCTGATGGCCTTCCGCGAAAAAGTCCTGGTCTTCTCCCAGCCCGGCGCCCTGAACGCCCAGCAGCTGGAGCAGGTTGTTGACGCCGTCAAGGCCCTGGATATGGACGAGGTCCACGCCCATGTGGCGCGCTCACAGGCGGAAGCCGCAGCAGCCGCGGAAAGCAACCCGGCCACCGCCGGAAAGACGTCGGGTCCTCAGGACGGATCGCAGATCCCCGAGGCTTAAGCGCCCCTGGTTCCTCTGTAAAAAACATCGACTGCTCCGTAAGGGCCCTTTTGAACGTTCAAAACGGCACTTACGGAGCAGTCGATGGTTAAGCGAGGGTTACAGGCGGGCCAGCTGCACGGGCTCGGCCAGCAGCGCGCTCAGGGATTCGTTCAGGTCCTGGACTGCGGTGCCCTTGGAGTGCTTAGCAAGCAGTTCCTCGGATTCCCACTGTTCCGTGAGGACCAGCTTCTCTTCGGTGGCCTCGGTCAGCTCGTAGCGGATGCAGCCAGGTTCGTTCACCACCTCGTCGATGGCGATTTCCAGGGCGAGCTTCACACGGAAGAACTCGCCGTCGTTGGGGATGAACGTTGCCTGCAGGTCGATGGGTGCACTCATGGATTTCACAATACCGGGACTCGGGATGCACGCCCGCCCTGTTTACGCGCGGACACCCTCCTGTTGCGCTTTCATTGCCGGGGGCCAGGCGGTAGCGTGCCAGCATGCGCGCTTACACAGCCGGGGACACTGACGTCCCGCTCCTCGAGGAAACCATCGGCCAGAACTTTGAACGGGTGGTGTCCCGGTTTCCCCTCCACGACGCACTGATCGAGGCCGCGCCGGTCCCGGGCGCTGATGCCCGCCGCTGGAGCTACACGAAAATGAACGACGACGTCGATCGCCTCGCGCGTGCGCTCCTCGCCTCGGGGGTGGCCAAAGGGGACCGGGTGGGCATCTGGAGCCCGAACTGCGCTGAGTGGACGCTGCTGCAGTACGCCACGGCCAAAGCCGGTGCCATCTTGGTCAACGTGAACCCGGCCTACCGGAGCCACGAGCTGGAGTTTGTGGTGAAGCAGAACGGCATGCGGATGCTGGTGGCGGCACCGTCGGACCGGAACAGCGACTACGTGGGGATGGCGCGCCAGGCGCTCGCCGGCTGCCCGGACCTGCGGGAACTGGTGTTCCTGCCGGATTACGGCATGGACGGGCTCGACGCCGGGGATCCCCAAAGTGACGGGGAGCTGACGTACGCCGAGCTGCTCAAGCGGGCTGACGCCGTCGGCCATTCCTCCCTGAAGGCGCGGATGGCGGAGCTGGACCCGCACGATCCCATCAACCTGCAGTACACGTCCGGGACCACGGGCTTCCCCAAGGGCGCAACGCTGACGCACCACAACATCCTGAACAACGGCTACTCCATCGGTGAGCTGCTGGGCTACACCGAGCACGACCGGGTGGTGATTCCGGTGCCGTTCTACCACTGCTTCGGGATGGTCATCGGCAACCTGGCAGCCCTCAGCCACGGTGCGGCCACCATCATCCCCGGGCGCGGCTTCACGCCGGCGGCCGCGCTGGAGGCGGTCCAGGACTTCGGCGGGACATCGCTGTACGGCGTGCCCACCATGTTCATCGCGGAGCTGGCGCTGCCGGACTTTTCCTCCTACGACCTGGCAACGCTCCGCACCGGCGTCATGGCGGGATCGGTGTGCCCCATCGATGTGATGAACCGGGTGATCTCGGAGATGCACATGGTGGATGTGGCCATCTGCTACGGCATGACCGAGACCTCCCCGGTGTCCACCATGACCCGGAACGGTGACACGCTGCAGCAGCGCACCGAGACCGTGGGCCGCACCATGCCGAGGCTGGAAAACCAGATCGTGGACCCCGGCACCGGCGAGGTGCTGGAGCGCGGCGAGATCGGCGAGCTGTGCACCCGGGGCTACGCCGTCATGGCCGGGTACTGGGACCAGCCGGAGAAGACGGCGGAGGCCATCGACGCCGACCGCTGGATGCACACCGGCGACCTCGCCCGGATTGATGACGAGGGCTACGTGGTGATCGAAGGCCGCATCAAGGACCTGGTGATCCGCGGCGGCGAAAACATCTACCCGCGTGAGATCGAGGAGTTCCTGTACAGCCACCCGTCCATCCAGGACGTGCAGGTGATCGGGGTGCCCGATGCCAAGTACGGCGAGGAACTCATGGCCTGCATCATCCTCACGCCCGGCGCGGAACCGCTGGACGCGGCCGCCGTCGCCGACTTCTGCCGCGGGAAACTGGCGCACTACAAGATCCCCCGCTACGTGGACGTCCGCGAAAGTTTCCCCATGACCGTTTCCGGGAAGATCCGCAAGGTGGAGATGCGCGAGGAAGCCGTGGCCCGCCTGGGGCTCTGACAGCAA